>JAAOZZ010000145.1 GCA_012274175.1 Betaproteobacteria bacterium | reverse complement strand
TCGTGTTCGTCGAGGCTCCGAAGGCCGGCCGCAAGGTGAAGGCGGGGGAGGCGGTGGGTGTGGTGGAGTCGGTGAAAGCGGCCTCGGACATCTACGCGCCGGTCGCGGGCGAGGTGGTCGCCGCCAACGACGCGCTGTCCGCCGCGCCGGAGCAGGTGAACGCCGACGCGTTCGGTACCTGGATGTATCGCATCCGGCCCGACGATCCCGCCGCGATCGACCGCCTCCTCGATGCCACGGCGTATGAAAAGGCGGCAAGCGCCTAGGTACCGAGAGAGATTCCATGCCCGACACGCCCCATCCCATGCCGCCGCGCCCCGCGATCGAGGAGCTCGAGGACCACGCCGCGTTCGCGCGCCGCCACATCGGTCCCGACGGCGACGAGCAAGCCGCGATGCTCGCCGCGCTGGGCTTCGCTTCGCGCAGCGCGCTCATCGACGCCGTCATCCCCAGGTCGATCCGCCGCACGTCGCCCATGGGACTCGGCGCGCCGCGAACGGAAGGAAATGCGCTCAACGCGCTGCGCCGCATCGCGGAGCAGAACCAGCTCTTCAAGTCGTATATCGGGCAGGGCTACCACGACACGCTCACGCCGGGCGTGATCTTGCGAAACGTCTTCCAGAACCCCGCGTGGTACACGGCCTACACGCCGTACCAGCCGGAGATCTCCCAGGGAAGGCTCGAAGCGCTCCTCAACTTCCAGACCATGGTCGCGGACCTCACGGGGCTTGCGATCGCCAACGCGTCGATGCTGGACGAGGCGAGCGCCGCGGCCGAGGCGATGACGCTCTGCCTGCGTTCGACGAAGAGCGCCTCGCGCCTGTTCGCGGTCGCCGACGACGTCCTGCCCCAGACGATCGACGTGGTGCGCACGCGTGCCGAGCCGCTGGGCATCGAGGTGCGCGTGGTCGCCGCGGGCGCGCTCTCGGCCGAGGCGGCGTTCGGCGTGCTGGTGCAATACCCGGGCGCCAATGGCGAGGTCCGCGATTACGCCGCGCTCGCGCAGGCGGTGCATGCGCGCGGCGGCCTCCTGGTCGCCGCCGCCGATCCCCTCGCCCTCGCGATCCTCAAGCCCCCTGGCGAGTGGGGTGCCGACGTCGCGATCGGCAGCACGCAGCGTTTCGGCGTACCGGTGGGGTTCGGCGGCCCGCACGCGGCGTACATGGCCGTGCGCGACGAATTGAAGCGCAGCATGCCGGGGCGACTGGTCGGCGTCACGGTGGACGCCCAGGGGCGCACGGCCTACCGGCTCGCGCTGCAGACTCGCGAGCAGCACATCCGCCGCGAGAAGGCCACGTCCAACATCTGCACCGCGCAGGTGCTGCTGGCGGTGATGGCGTCGATGTACGCGGTGTACTACGGTCCCCGCGGCATCGAGCGCATAGCGCGGCGCGTGCAACGCCTGACGGCGATCCTCAAGGCCGGGCTCGAGAAATCCGGTTTCGCGATCGAGACGGGGGATTTCTTCGACACGCTCACGGTAGCGACGGGCGAACGCACGCAGGCGATCGTCGAACGTTCCCGTACCGCCCGCGTGAACTTCAGGCGCGTGGATGCCACCCGCCTCGGCATCTCGCTCAACGCGACGACCACGAGCGCGGACGTGGAATCCATCTGGGGCCTCTTCGCGGGCCAGCGCGTCGCGTTCGGCGCGGCGGAGCTCGATCGCGGCGAGCTCGAAGCGGTTCCCGCCGGCCTCGCCCGCACCACGCCCTATCTCGAGCATCCGGTGTTCAACCGCTACCACTCGGAGACCGAGATGCTGCGCTACCTGCGCGGCCTCGCCGACAAGGACCTGGCGCTCGACCGCTCGATGATCCCGCTGGGCTCGTGCACCATGAAGCTCAACGCGACGAGCGAGATGATCCCGGTCTCGTGGAGGGAATTCGCCCATGTGCATCCGTTCGCGCCGCCCGAGCAGTGCGGCGGATATCGAGCGCTGATCGAGGACCTCGAGCGGCGCCTCGCCCGGGCGACGGGTTACGCGGCGGTCTCGGTCCAGCCCAATGCCGGCTCCCAGGGCGAGTACGCCGGCCTGCTCATCATCCGCAAGTGGCACGCTAGCCGCGACGAGGGCCATCGCGACGTCTGCCTCATTCCCAGCTCGGCCCACGGCACCAACCCCGCGTCGGCGCATATGGCGGGCCTGCAGGTGGTAGTCGTGGCTTGCGACGACGAGGGCAACGTGGACCTCGCGGACCTGGAGAGGAAGGCTTCGGAGCACGCTGTCCGGCTCGCCGCGATCATGGTGACGTATCCGTCGACGCACGGGGTATTCGAGTCGGGGATCACGAGGATCTGCGAGATCGTCCATCGCCACGGCGGCCAGGTGTACGTCGACGGCGCGAACATGAACGCGATGGTGGGCTTGTGCGCGCCCGGTGAGTTCGGCGGCGACGTGTCGCACCTGAACCTGCACAAGACCTTCTGCATCCCCCACGGCGGCGGCGGTCCCGGCGTGGGACCCGTGGCGGTCGCGGCGCACCTGGCGAAGTTCCTTCCCGGCCCTCGCCACCTCGGGTCCTCGCCCGATGCCATCGGCCCGGTCACCGCGGCGCCCTACGGCAGCGCCTCGATCCTTCCCATTTCCTGGATGTACATGGAAATGATGGGAGACGCGGGCCTCACCGCCGCGAGCGAGGTCGCGATCCTCAACGCGAACTACGTGGCCCGGCGCCTGGCGCCCCACTATCCGGTGCTCTACTCGGTTCCGGGAGGGCTCGTGGCCCACGAGTGCATCGTCGACCTGCGGGCACTCAAGGATAGCTCGGGCATCGGCGTCGAGGACGTCGCCAAGCGCCTGATCGATTACGGCTTCCACGCGCCCACGATGTCGTTCCCGGTAGCGGGCACGCTCATGGTCGAGCCGACCGAGAGCGAGTCGAAGGCCGGGCTCGACCGCTTCTGCGACGCCATGATCGCGATTCGCGCGGAGATCCGCTCGGTGGAGGAGGGCGGCATGGACCGCGAGGACAATCCCCTGCGCCACGCGCCCCACACGGCCGCGGTGGCGTGCGCGGACTCCTGGGGCCACGGCTATTCCCGCGAGCTGG
>JAAOZZ010000014.1 GCA_012274175.1 Betaproteobacteria bacterium | reverse complement strand
CTCCACCACCTTCTCCATCGTCGCGGTGTTCGCGCCGGTGGCCTTCATCCCCGGCATGACCGGCGAATGGTTCCGCCCGTTCGGCCTCACGGTGGTGGCCTCGGTGGTGGTCTCGCTGTTCATCTCGTTCACGCTCGACCCGATGCTGTCGGCCTACTGGGGCGATCCGGTGGGCTACCGGGAGCAGGAGAAGCGCGGCCTGCGGCTGTGGCTCTCGAGGTTCAACGCCTGGTTCGACCACCAGGCCGACCGCTATGGCCGGGTGATCGCGTGGGCACTGCACCATCGGCGCAAGATGGCGGGAATCGCGGTCGCGGCCTTCCTCGGCGCCCTCGCGCTGCAGGCCACCGTCGGCGGCTCGAGCTTCCTGCCCGCGTCCGACGTGGGAGTGATTGCCGTCGACGTGCGCACGCCGTCCTCGGTGAGCCTCGAATACGCGAAGCTCAAGGTTGAGGAGGCGGCGGCGCTCGCCCGCACCATCCCCGAGACCCTGGCCACCAACAGCTACGTGAACGCCGGCGGCGGGCGCGTGTACGTGGACATCGGCAAGAGCAACAAGCGCAGGCGCTCGGCGTTCGAGATCGCGCCGCAGCTGCGCGGGCTGCTGGCGCGCATCGTCGGGGCCGAGTACACGGTGCTCGACGACATCAACAACGGCGTCGCCAAGCCGGTGCAGATCCAGTTCTCCGGCCCGGATTCCCGCCGGCTCATGGCGATCACGACCGCCTTCAGGGAGAAGATGAGGGCGATCCCGGGCGCCGTGGACGTGGGGCTTTCGGAGCAGGAGCCGAAGGACGAGTTGAAGATCGACCTCAACCGGGGGTTGGCCAACGCGCTGGGGATTTCCGTGGGAGATGCGGCCCAGGCCTTGCGGGTGGCCTTCGCCGGCGTGGAGGCGGGCGACTGGGTGGATCCGACGGGGGAATCGCGCGACGTGTCCGTACGCCTGCATCCCGACGACCGCATCGACGCCTCCAACATCGAGCACCTGCCGATCGCGGTGGGCGGCACCGGCATGATGGTGCCGCTGGACCAGATCGCGACGATCACCATGGGCAAGGGCCCGGCGCAGATCCAGCACTCCGACGGAAAGCGCATGATCGCCGTCTCGGCCAATGCGCACGGGCGCTCTCCGGGCGAGGTGACCGCCGAGGCGATGAAGATCGCCGCGAACACGGAGTTCCCCGCGGGCTACGGCGTCACGTTGGGCGGGGCCTCGCGCGACCAGAAGGAAGTCTTCTCCGAGATGTTCACCGCGCTCGTGATGGGCATCGCGCTCATGTACCTGGTGCTGGTCATGCAGTTCGGCTCGTTCACCGCACCCCTTCCCGTGATGCTCTCGCTGCCGCTCTCCTTGATCGGCGTGGTCCTCGCGCTGCTCGCCACGCGCGGCACGCTCAACCTCATGAGCTTCATCGGCATCATCATGCTGATGGGGCTGGTCGCCAAGAACGCGATCCTGCTCCTCGACTGCGCGCGCAAGGAGGAGGCCCAGGGCGTGGGCCGCGAGGAGGCGCTGATGCACGCGGGGCGCGTGCGGTTGCGGCCGATCCTGATGACGACCTTCGCGCTCATCGCCGGCATGATGCCGGTGGCGATCGGGCTGGGCGAGGGCGGGGAGTTCTACCGGCCGATGGCGGTGGCGATCATCGGCGGCACGATCACCTCGACGCTGCTCACGCTCCTCGTGGTGCCGACCTTCTACGACTCGATCGAGATTTCCCGCGACCGCGCGTTCGCGAAGTACCATCGCCGCGCCGAGCGCTGGAACCCGTTCGCGGCCTTCGTCGCCACGGTGGTCGAGGCCCTCCTCACGCTGCTGCTGGTGCGGCTTGCCTGGCGCACGGGCGCGCTGCTGCTCGCGCGCCTGGCCCGGCGGCGCGGCGCGGCGGTCGCGACGCCGGGGATTGCCGAGGCGCAGGCGCCCGCGACCCCGGGCGACTAGCGACCCGCGCGTCGCTCCGATTCCGCTCCGATGGGGCACAATGGGCACGGACACGCCGTCCATGCACCGCAACAGGATCGAGCGCGAGTGCCGCCGCCCCGGGACCCGAGCGAAATCGCCGACGCCTTGCGCGCCGTCGAGACCCGGGACAGCTCCGAGCTCGACCGCGCGTTCGCCGCTTTCTACCCGGAGCTGAAGAAGATCGCCCGCGCGCGCCTGCGGGGCAGCGGGCTCCACGGGGCCATGCAGACGACCGCCCTGGTCCACGACAGCTACGTGAGGCTCGCGAGCGGTCCCGGCATCCGTTTCGGCGACCGCCTGCAGTTCTTCGCGTATTCGTCGCGCGTGCTGCGCAGCATCGTGGTGGACCTGGTGCGGGAGCAGCGCGCGCTGCGCCGGGGAGGCGATGCCGACATCGTCACCCTCGACACCGCGGCCGGCGAAGGCGTGCCCGCTTCCGTGGACATCGAGGCCGTCAACGACGCGCTCGTCGACCTGGCGAAGCTCGACCCGCCCCTCGCCCGGCTGGTGGAGATGCGCTTCTTCGGCGGCATGACCGAGGACGAGATCGCCGAGGCGCTGGGCGTTTCCGTGCGCACCGTGTCACGGGAATGGAAGAAGGCGCGGGCGTTGCTGCTGACCCTCGTGGGCGACTAGCCCGGAACGGGGCCATGGCGTGATTCCGGGCCCGACTACGCTTGTCCCCATAGTCCCCTCCGCAGT
>JAAOZZ010000013.1 GCA_012274175.1 Betaproteobacteria bacterium | reverse complement strand
GGCCTCGGCACCGACGAGAGCGAGACATCCGACACGGTGAGCGCCGTGGTGACGATGAGCGAGCCCATCATGTACGCGGTGGGCAGGCCCAGGCGCCGCGCGGCCCACCCGCCGCCCGCGGCCATGGCGAAGAGGAGCGCGAGCCTCGGCGCGTCGAAGGCGATGGCGACCGGGTTGTAGTCGTCGGTCGCGTGGAAGCCGGCGAGCGTGATCGCCACCGGGAAGGACGTGACCACCAGCAGCATCCGCATCGAATGGGCGAAGGCCACGCGATCCGGGGCGGCGCCGTGGCGCTCGCCCATCATCGCCATCTCCGAGGCGCCGCCTGGCATCATGCCGAAGTACGCCGTGGTCCGGTCGATGCCCGACAGGCGCTCGAGCACGTACCCGCTCACGGTGCCGAATCCGATCGCCGAGAAGCCGAGGGCCACGAACCACGGCCAGTAGCTCGCGACCTCGTGGACCACGGGCGCGGTGAAGTGCAGGCCGAGCGCGGTGCCCACGATCATGAGTCCCGCGTCGCGCCCGTGGGGCAGCGGCTCGACGCGCGCGCCGGCCATGCGCGCGACGGCCATCCCGAGCATGGAGCCGATCATCCAGGGCAGCGGCACGTGCAGCACGGCGAGCACCGCGCCGCCCGCGGCGCAAACGGCGAGGCCGCCGGCCGCGCGCGCGGCCTTCGAGGCGATGTCCACTGGCGGGATTGGCTTTGGAGGGGCTGAAACGCTATAATTTTATGCTTTTCCGGCCTGGTAGCTCAGTTGGTAGAGCAGCGGATTGAAAATCCGTGTGTCGGTGGTTCAATTCCGCCCCAGGCCACCATATTCCGTATCCCGTCCCCGCGACGAAAAGCCCGCCTCCGAAGCGGGCTTTTTCCGCCCCCGGGCGCACCCCGGCCCGTACGGGCCTGCCGCGCCGGAGGGTGTGACACAATAGGGCCGCTTCCGCCCGAAAAAACAGAACGCATGAACGTCTCCTCCCGGCGCTATTCCACGGCGGTCGTCCTGCAGGTCTCGGGACGCCTCGACCAGGACACCTGCGATGCCTTCCGCGGCCAGCTGATGGGCCACGTGGACAGCGCCGCGCGCGAGGCAGGCGCCGTCGTGCTCGACCTGTCGGCGCTGGAGTACGTCTCGAGCGCGGGGCTGCGCTGCTTCATGCTGGCGTCGCGCCAGGCCAAGGCGCAGCATGGGCGCATCTTCGTGGCCCAGCTGCAGCCCATGGTCGCGGAGATCTTCCAGATCAGCCACTTCAACCTCGTGTTCCAGGTCTTCCCCACGGTGCGCGAGGCGCTGGGCGCGGTGTCGGCCGAGGCCGCCGCCGCGTACGAGAAAGCCTAGCGGCCGTGCGCGTGCGCTTCTGGGGCACCCGCGGCTCGATCCCGGTCGCGCTCACCTCGGCGGACGTGCGCGACAAGCTGGCCCAGGCGCTGGTGCAGGCCTCGGGGCGCACCTTCGCCTCGTACGAGGAGGCCCACGCTTTCGCCTCCTCCGAGCTCGACTTCTCCCTCACGCACACGTTCGGCGGGCACACGCCGTGCGTGGAGCTGGTGCTGCCGGGCGAGGAGTACTTCGTCTGCGACATGGGCAGCGGAGCGCGCCCTCTCGGGGTGCACATCCTCGCCCGCCAGGCGCGCCGGCCCGCGACCGTGAACGTCTTCATGTCCCACGTGCACTGGGACCACATCATGGGATTCCCCTTCTTCGGCCCGGCGTACGTGCCCGGCACGAAGATCCGCATTCACGGCTGCCATGACGTGCTCGAGCACGCATTTCGCCTCCAGCAGTCCCCGCCGTGCTTTCCCGTGGAGTTCGACCAGCTGGGCGCGACGATCGAGTTCGTGAAGCTCACGCCCGACCAGCCCTACGAAGTCGACGGCCTCACCGTGACGCCGCACCTGCAGCTGCATTCGGGCGACTCCTACGGCTATCGCTTCCAGCACGATGGCAAGTCGGTGGTGTACTCGACCGATTCGGAGCACAAGCTGGAGAACCGCGCCGAAGCCGAGGGCTTCGCGCAGTTCTTCCGCGACGCCGACATCGTGATCTTCGACGCGATGTACGCCCTAGCCGAGGCCATCAGTGTCAAGGCCGACTGGGGACATTCGAGCAACATCGTGGGCGTGGAGCTCTGCCAGATGGCGCGCGCCAAGCACCTGGTGCTCTTCCACCACGAGCCGGCCAACAACGACGCGACCCTCGAGGGCCTGCTGAAGGAGGCGCGCCGCTTCGAGGAGCTCACCCGCGGCGACCACGCGCTCAAGGTGTCGGCCGCCTACGACGGCCTGGAGTTGGATCCCTGAACGCGCAGGGGGGGCTGCGCGTCCTCGCGCTGGTGCTCCTCGCCGCGCTTTCGATCGCGCTCGCCGCCTCGCTTCCCCTGGTGCGCGGCCTGCGCCTCGCGGTATTCGACGGCTACCAGCGCCTCTTCCCCCTCGAGCGCACGACGACGGTGGTCACCATCGTCGCGATCGACGAGGCGTCGATCGCGCGCTACGGCCAATGGCCGTGGCCGCGCACGCGGGTGGCGGAGCTCGTGGGCCGCATCGGCGAGTACGGGTCCGCTTCCATCGGCTTTGACATCTTCTTTCCCGAGCCCGACCGCTTTTCTCCTGCCGCGATCGCCGCCGAGCTGCCCGTCGTCCCCACCGAGCTCGCCCATTCGCTCGCCTTGCTGCCGTCCAACGACGAGGTCCTCGCGCGCTCGATCCGCGGGCACCACGTGGTGCTCGGCATCGCGAGCGGCGCGCCCGACCCGCGCTTCCCGGCGCCGCCGCGCGCCCCGCCCATCGCGATGCCCGCCGAGGGCCTGCCCGACATCGATTCGCTCCCGGGACATATCGGCAACGTGCCCGTGATATCCGCCGCCGCCGAGAGCCGCGGACTCATGGACGCGGGACCGGAAAGCGAAGTGGTGCGCCAGGTCCCGATGGTGCGCCGCGTGCAGGGCGCGCTCGTCGCCTCCCTGGGGGTGGAAACGCTGCGCGTGGCCGAGGACGCGGGGCTCAAGCTCGAGCCCGCACGGGGCGGGTTGATCAACTTGCGCCTGGGCGATCACGCCACCACGATCCAGGAAGACGGTACGGCGTGGCTGCGCATGGGGCCGCACGATCCGCAGCGCTTCGTCTCGGCGCTCGACGTGATGGAGCGGCGCGTGAATCCCGAGCTGCTGAACGGCAGGGCCGTGCTGCTCGGCATCGACGGGATCGGCGTCCAGGACTACAAGACCACGCCCCTGGGGGAGTTCGTGCCCGGCGTCGAGATCCACGCCCAGGTGATCGAGAACCTCTTCGGCGGCGTGAAGCTCGTGCGCCCGGCCTACGCGTCGCTGATGGAAGCGGGAGCGCTCGCCGCGTGCGGCCTGCTGCTGATCGTGCTGCTGCCGCGGATGTCCGCGCTGCAGGGCACGCACCTCGCCTTCGCGATGGTGCTCCTGCTCACGGGGTCCGGACTCGTCGCGTTCCTCTACTTCGACACGCTGCTCGACCCCGCGGGCCCCGCGATCGGCACCCTCGCCGTCTTCGCCAGCGTGATGGTGGGCACGCTTTCCGAGGCCGAGCGCCAGCGCCGGCAGCTGCGCGAGCAGGCGGCCCGCATGGCGGGCGAGGTGGACGCGGCCCGGCGCATCCAGATGGGGTTGCTGCCCGATCCCCACGCCGCCCTCGGCCACGACCCGCGCTACGGCATCGCCGCGCTCCTGGAACCCGCGCGCACCGTGGGCGGGGACTTCTACGATTTCTTCATGGTCGACGAGCGCCGGCTCTTCTTCGTCGTGGCCGACGTGTCCGGCAAGGGCCTGCCCGCCGCGCTCTTCATGGCCGCGGTCAAGTCCAACCTCAAGGGCGCGGCGCTGAGAGGCGGCAGCGTGGGCGAGATCCTCACCCGCGCCCAGGCGCAGATCGCGCTCGAGAACCCGGAGCAGCTCTTCGTCACGGTGTTCGCGGGCCTGCTGGACCTGGACAGTGGCCATCTCGAATACGCCAACGCCGGACACGAGCCGCCCTTCAGTCGCCTGGAACGGGGAGTGCCCGAGCGCTTCGGCTCGTCCGGCGGCCCGCCGCTCTGCGTGATCGAGGACTTCGTCTTTCCGACCCAGGGCCGCACCCTCGCGGCGGGCGAATGGCTCTGTGTGGTGACCGACGGCGCCACGGAAGCGATGAACGAGTCGGGCGCCTTCTTCTCCTCGGAGCGCCTGCGGGCAAGCCTCACGTGGGTCGGCAAGGACGCAACGCCCGACGAAGTCATGGCGCGCGTGCGCGACGACGTGGCGCGCTTCGTGGGCCAGGCCGAGATCGCCGACGACATCACGCTGCTGGTGCTGCGATGGAAAGGCGGGCAGGAAGCCGCGCCTAGCGAACGTTGATCTCGACGCGCCGGTTGCGCGGTTCGGAGACGTTGTCTTCCGTGGGCACGAGCGGCTCGCGCTTGCCGCGGCCGGCCACCTGGATGCGCTCCGACGGGATGCCCAGCGCCACCAGCATGTCGCGCAGGCGCTGCGCGCGGGCGAGCGAAAGCTTGTCGTTGTAGGCGAGGTTGCCCACCGTATCCGTGTGGCCGATCACGACGATGTCGGGCAGGGGCCGGCGCTTGAGCTCGGCGAACACCCGGTCGAGCTCGACCTTCGATTCCGCCGTGAGCTCGTCCTTGCCTTCGAGGAAGTAGAGCACGAAGGTGGCGGGCGAGCCGGGCAGGGCATCGAGGGTGGTCCCGAAGGTCGTGCGCACCTGGGCCTCGGAAAGCTGCTCCGGCTCGAGCACGCCGTCGTCGCGCAGGCGCTCGGCGCCGTAGGCGCTGTGGATCACGCGCTTTTCCCCGCCGTGCTCCACCACGATGGTCCCGATGTGCCCGTCGGGGGCGGGGACGACGGCGAAGAGCGCCGGCGTCACCGGCTCCGATGCGCAGCCCGCCGCGAGGGCCGCGGCGAGGAGGATCGCTGCCAGTTTCAGCAAGTTCGCCCTAGCGCGCCGCGCCCTGGGGCGCGTCGACCTGCACCAGGAACTCGGTGCCGCGCACGCCCATCACGGCCGAGGGCGTGCGGATCTTCATCGATTCGGGAGACTGCTGCACCAGCTTGCCCGACACCGCCGCGAGGCGGCCGCGCGTCAGGGTGCCCTGGAACTCGCCCGCGTGGGTCGTCGAATCGAACGCGTAACGGTCGATCGAGAAGACACTGCCGGGGCCCACGGACACGAGGCTGTTGTCGGCGAAGGTGATGCCCGCCGATCCGTCCGCGCCCGTCACGATCACGTCGGCGGGCTGCAGGGACGTGCCCACCGTGGCCGGGATCGACCGGCCGTCGCGCTCCACGTGCACGGCGCCGCGCGAAACCTTGACCAGTCCGGTCTCGGCGGCCATCGCGGGACCGGCGAGCAACAGGACTGCCGCTACCATGCATGCCTTGCGCATCTCGATTCTCCTTGCCCGGAAGGGCTTTTCCCGGTCCTATAATGCCAAAACCGCGGGGAGGCTGCCTGTGAACGCCGTCACAACGCGAATAGCGATGTTTCCGTCCCGGCTCGAGGCCTGGAAGGACGCCCGGGCTTTCATCGAGGCATTCTGCGTCCATGCGCGCGTCGGGCGCGAATCCTGCCTCAAGGCGAACCTGGTCCTCGAGGAGCTCTTCCTCAATACCGTGAAGCACGGCAACGGCGGGGGCAGCGACGCGCCGGTGTGGATCACCCTTTCGGCGGAGGACGGCGAAGTGGGCCTCACCTACGAGGACCGCGCGGCGCCCTTCAATCCCTTCTCGAGGACCACGCGCGAGATGCTGGAGGCGCTCGCCGAGACGCGCCGCGAAGGCGGCCTCGGGGTGCTGCTCGCCCACGGCCTCACTGCCACGGCCGACTACGCGTACCTCTTCGGGCGCAACCGCATCCGCCTCACGCTCGCCTAGCCTTCCAGCCCGAAGAAGGACCGGATGCGCTGCAGGATGGCGCCGTGGGACTCGCCGCCGCCCGGCACGGCCGCCGCCGTGCGCCGGCCGCTCAGCTCGGACTCGCGCGCGCCCAGCACGCGCGACATCGCCTCGGCGATGTCGGGGCGCGCCTGGATCACCGTCTCGAAGCCCGCCTTGTCGAGCCGGTAGCAGTCCACGTCGGTGCGCGCGGTGACGGTGGCGCGGCGCGGCTCCCCGGTCATCATCCCCATCTCGCCGAATACCTGGCCCGCGGTCACGGTTCCCACCGGCGTCCTGCCGCCGGGGCCCTCGTACCACACGTCGGCCTCGCCGGAGATCACCAGGTAGAGCCAGTGGGCCACGGCGCCCTGGCGCGTGATCACGTCCCCGGCGATGAAGGGCGCGTAGACGAGGTGGGATGCGAGGCTCTCGCGCTCCTCCGGGGACAGCGGAGCGAAGAGCTCCACGCGCACGAGTGCCGTGAGCCGGCGGTTGCGCTCGAGCGAGCGCTGCGCCTCGTGGTGCAGCTCGTCGTCCCGGACCGAGAGCTCTTCCTGGTACGGAACCCCGAGCTTCATGCCGTTCCTCATGAGGGCCGCAACGAGGTGCGCCCGCACCTGGCTGTCCGTGGCGTCGTCGGGCCCCGCGTCGTCGAGCCAATAGCGCAGCGCATAGTTTCCATGGCGCGGCCCGAACTCCATCAGCACGGCGTTGGGGGCAGGCTCCGAGCGCACGTGGGCGATCGCGGCATTGCGCACCGCCTCCTCGAGCACGCGGCAGACTTCGCGCGGAGCCGCCGCGATGTCCACGCTCACCCGCACCCACCGGCGCCAGGCGAGCTGCGCGTCCGCGCGCGAGCCGATCACCGCGAACCGGTTCTTCATGAGCCAGCCGTTGGGCACGATCACCGTCTCGCGGTCGCGGGTCTCGATGGCGGTGTGGCGCCAGCCGATCTCCACCACGCGCCCGATCACCTGCTCCACCCGCATCCAGTCGCCCACGCGGATCGAGCGCTCGAACTGCAGCACCACCCCGCCCAGCACGTTGCCCAGCGTCTCCTGCATCGAGAACGCGAGCACCGCGGTGATGACCGCGGAAGTGGCCACCAGGCTCGTAAGCTCCACTCCCGCGAGCCGCAGCCACGTGAGCCCCCACGCGAAGTAGAGCGCCGCGGTGAAGAGGTCCTCGACGATGCGCGGCGGATTCGCGCGCAGCGCGGGAAGCGCCACCCGGAAGACGAAGATCGTCGCCAGCCGGATCAGGACCACGCCCACGAGCACGCTCGCCGCGTCGGCCGCCACGGCGGCGGCCTCGCGCCCGCCGAGGGATGACGCCACCCCGTCGAACGCTTCCACCACGGCGCACACCAGGAGCAGCAGGAGGGCGTTGCGCGTGCTCGCGCGATCCCGCGGCCGCAGCGCGAGCAGTGCCAGGCCCAGCACGAGCGCGGCGGCCATCGCCACGCCCATCTGCGCGCGAAAGAGGCTCGTGATGCTCATCCCGTCGGGCATCTCAGAGCGAGGCCTCGACGCGCGCGACCAGGTGCTCGAGCGTGTCGATGCGGGCGAAGAGCTTGTCGTCGGATGCGATCACGTGCCACGGCCCATGGTCGGTGGAGGTGCGCTCGATCATGTCGTTCACCGCGCGCTCGTAGTGCGGCCACCGCTTGCGGTTGCGCCAGTCCTCGGCGGTGATCTTGAAGCGCTTGTACGCCGTGGCCTGGCGCGCCTTGAAGCGGCGCAGCTGCTCCGCGGGCGTGATGGCGAGCCAGAACTTGGCCACGATGGCCCCCGATTCGGCGAGCTGGTTTTCGAAGTCGTTGATCTCGGGGTAGGCGCGCATCCAGTCGAAGTCGCTGCAGAAACCCTCGACCCGCTCCACCAGCACGCGCCCGTACCACGAGCGGTCGAAGATGATGGCGCGCCCGTGGCCCGGCATGTGGCGCCAGAAGCGCCACAGGTACGGCTGCGCGCGCTCCTCGTCGGTGGGCGCGGCCACCGGGATCACCCGGTAGAAGCGCGCGTCCATCGCCTGGGTGATGCGCCGGATGGTGCTGCCCTTGCCGGCCGCGTCCATGCCCTCGAACACCATCACGAGGGAGCGCTCGCGCATCTTCTTCGATCGCGTGAGCCGGTTCAGGTGCGCCTGCAGCTTCGCGAGTTTCGCGCCGTAATCCTTGCGCACGAGGGCGCGCTTGTAGTCGAAGGACTTGAGCAGCGTGCGCCCGTCCAGGGG
>JAAOZZ010000144.1 GCA_012274175.1 Betaproteobacteria bacterium | reverse complement strand
GCGTCATCGCCCACGTGTGCTTGTTGCGGAAGATCTTGAACTGCGCGTCGATGTTCTCCTTCATGGTGCCGAAGGCGGTGAGCTTCATCACCAGCAGCATGCTCACGATGATGAGCGGCATGGCGGCCCACATGTTCAGCAGGCCCAGGCCGCTCGGCGCCGGCAGGTAGAGGTACAGGCCCAGGATCGTCGGCACGAACGACACCGTGTAGAGCCAGGTGATCTTCAGGAATGCGAGGATCGGGCCGCCGATGTTGGGCGAAACCGTCAGCAGGTTGTTCATGCCGAACCAGCAGAGGATCGACAGCGGCACCAATGACAACAGCCAGGCGAAGCCGGCGTTCTGGATGTACGTGGGCGTGCCCGCCGCGATCTTGCCGAAGATCCAGCCGCTGTCCTTCACCAGCGTCATCGGCTCGCCCCCCAGCGCGCCGAAGATGCTGACCGTCATGACCAGCGGGATCACCACCTGCATGCTGGTGACGCCGAAATTTCCCAGGCCCGCGTTGATGCCGAGCGCGGTGCCCTGCAGCCGCTTGGGAAAGAACGTGCTGATGTTGGACATCGAGCTCGCGAAGTTCCCGCCTCCCACGCCCGACCACAGGGCCATGAGCTGGAAGGCCCAGAGCGGCCAGTCCTTGTGCTGCAGGACGATCCCGGTGCCGATCGCCGGGGCGAGCAGCATCGCCGTCGTGAGGAAGATCGTGTTGCGCCCGCCCGCCAGGCGGATCAGGAACGCCGCGGGAATGCGCATCGTGGCGCCCGCCAGCCCCGCGATCGCCGAGAGCGTGAAGAGCTGCTCGGCGCTGAAGGGATACCCGAGGTTCAGCATCTGGACGGTGATGATTCCCCACATGCCCCAGACGGCGAATCCGCAGAGCAGGCTCGGCACGGAGATCCAGAGGTTGCGATAGGCGATCTTCTTGCCGGTGCTTTCCCAGAAGGCGTTGTCCTCGGGGCGCCAGTCGGCGATGTCCGCGCTGCTGCTCACCCTGGGCGCGGCCGCGCCCGCATTGGTAGCGTTCATGGATTTCCCCGGTTGACTTCGATCGGCTTGCCGTGGAGCTGGAAGGGCTTGCTGCGGTTTCCCATGACTTCCGCGCCGCGCACCTCGGTCCAGTACATCCAGATGAGGGACACCCAGACCACGCCGTACATCAGCATGAAGGCGGAGGAGCGGATGCCGGTGAGGTCCATCAGGGCGCCGAACATGATCGGCAGCACGAAGCCGCCCATGCCGCCGGCCAGGCCCACGACGCCGGAAATGACGCCGATGTTGTGGGGGTACTCGTCGGAGATGTACTTGAACACCGAGGCCTTGCCGAACGCCCACGCGATGCCGAGCGTGAACATCAGGATCGTGAAGAGCCAGATATTGAGGCCGAGGTGGAACGACTTCGGCCCGTTCACCGTCATGATGGTCATGTCGGTCTGCGGATAGGACAGCAGGAACAGGCAGACCCAGCTTACCCACAGCACCCACCAGGTGACGCTGTGGGCTCCGTACTTGTCGGAAAACCAGCCGCCCGCGGCGCGCAGCACGCCGCCGGGGAGCGAGAAGCACGCCGCCAGCAGCGCGGCGGTACGGATGTCCAGGCGAAACTCGCCGAGGTAGTACTGCACCATCCACAGGCTCATGGCGACGTAGCCGCCGAACACGATGGAGTAGTACTGGCACAGCTTCCAGACGTTGGGATCCTTCAGTGCCCGGAGCTGCTCGCGCCAAGTGATCTTCGCGTCGACCCGGTGGGAGGGTTCCGAGTAGCTCCCGAACCAGAACAGCAGCGCGGTGCCGAGCATGACGGCCGCGTAGACCTGGGGCACCACCGCCCAGCCGAACGCCACCAGCAGCGCGGGCGCCACGAACTTGTTCACCGCGGCGCCGGAATTGCCCGCGCCGAAGACCCCCATCGCGAAGCCCTGGCGGTTGCGCGGGAACCAGCGCGCGACGTAGGGCGTGCCCACCGAGAAGGAGCCTCCGGCGAGGCCGACGAAGAGCCCGAGAACGAGGTACTGCCAGAACTGCGTGGCCTGGGAGATCAGGTAGATCGGCACCACGCACGAGACCATCAGGATGAAGAGGACGATGCGCCCGCCGAACTTGTCCGTCCACATGCCCAGGGGCACGCGGATGAGCGACCCGGTCAGCACCGGAGTCGCGGTGAGGAGCCCGAACTCGGTCGCGTTGAGGTCCAGCGCCTTGCGGATCGGGATGCCGATCACGCCGAACATCATCCACACCATGAAGCACACGGTGAACGCCAGCGTGCTGACGATCAGCACGGACAGCGCACGGCCTCGGTCGCCCATCGTCCCCGCCTCTTTCCGATTGTCGGTGCTTGCAGCTTAGGGACGCGGATACCTCCCGAATTTGATCTAAATCAACGGCCGCCAAAAAGATCGATGGAAAATCCATCTATACCGTTGCCGCGAAGGAAACCGCGGCAAGGACGCTGCATTTTCACGAGGGAAGCGGGAACTCCATGCGCCTGAAGACCTTCACCGATTACAGCCTGCGGCTGCTGATCTTCCTCGCGGCGAGGCCCCAGCGCCGTGCGACCATCGCCGAGGTCGCGGAGGCGTTCGGCATCTCCGAGAGCCACCTGATGAAAGTCTCACACATCCTCGGCAAGGCGGGCGTGCTGGCGAACGTGCGCGGCAAGGACGGAGGCCTCGAGCTCGCAATGGCGCCGAAGGAGATCAACCTGGGAGACGTCGTGCGCATCACCGAAGGCGCGCCGCGCCTGGCCGAGTGCTTCGAGCCCGACGGTAACTGCCGCATCGCGCGCTCATGCCTCCTGCGTTCCGTGCTCGACGACGCCGCACAGGCTTTCTACGGGGTGCTCGACCGCTTCACGCTGGAAGACCTCACGCGCAATCGCGCGGCACTCACCCGGATGCTCGCGATTCCGTCGCCCGCGCACGGTCGACGCGCGTCGTGATCCCTCGCCGGCTGCCCTAGGACAACTGGGTCGACACAGCCCCCGCGGACCACGCCGATTTCCAGCCTGCGACGGGCGGTGCGATCGGAACGCCGGTGGACGGCCCGGGAGCGGCGATGGGAGGGGCGAATCGTGGCCCGATCGCATCGCCCGGCAAATAGTCCAGGTGCCCGTAGTCCCACCCGACGGGAAGCTGCCATGCCCCCCCTCGCTGCGCGGACGATAGGGGCCGCGAAGGTCCCTCGCGCCCGAGTGCCGCCCTGCAATAGGGATGCCCGCGCATGAGAATCTCCCCCAGCAGGTTTCCCACCGGGAACGCGAACTGGAGCACCGCGTCGCATTTCGACGCGAGGACGTAGATCTCGCGGGCCTTCGCGGCCGATCGCCGATACTCCTCGACGAGGCAATCGTCCTCGATGGCTCCCGCCATCAGGATGAGGCGGCGCGCGTTCCGGTCCATGCCGTCGAGCGCCTCGAGGATCATGCGCCCGCCGAGGCTATGGGAGACGAACGAGATGCTCGCCGCGCCGGCGGCCTGCCTGTCGAGGAAACGCGCGAGCACCTTGCCGCTCGCGATGGCCTCGCTACCTTCGACCGGGTAGTCGAGCACCGGCAGGAACTGCGAGTCGCCCGGCCACAGCACTCCCACGAACAGGCTCGCGTCGGGCAGCTCGCAGAGCTGGCCCCACGCCGACAGGGCCCGGATGCCGTGCTCGCGGTCGACGTTGAAGCCGTGGGTCGCCAGCACCAGGTCCAGGCCCTGGGTGCGCGCTACGAATTCCTCGTTCGAGAGCAGACGCGTGCTGTCTTCCCACACCGTCGCTTCCGCGGCGCAGACTCCTCCGCTCGCCGTGGCACGCAGGTCGATGAAGAGCGTCACCGCTTCAGGCCTTCACGGCCTGCGCGGCCTTCACGCCCGCCTGCAGCGCGCTCGCCAGGTCCTTGGTCATGGGTGCCAGCGGCGTGGCGAGCAGCCCTGCCAGCACGACCCTCCACATGTCCGCACTGCCGAGGAAGAATGCATCGGGGGGCGAGAGGGACCATCCTCCGAGGAGTGCCAGCAGCACCGCGAAGATCATGGCGAGGAATTTCGAGGCGTTGCGGTAGCGCTGGTCCGCGCGCTGGTAGCCTCCGTCAAGCAGCGCGGTCAACGCGAGGTCGAAGCGTCCCAGCACGTTGGCCTGGGCGGAGGTGAGGCCCTCTCCGCTCGTCATGCTCTGCGCGACCCCCGAGAGCGCGCCCCCGTCCACACCGGTGGCGGCGGCGAAATCGCCCGCCGTGGCACTCGTGAGCTGCAGCTTGATGAGCGATTTCGCGATCGTCTTCTGGTCGGCGAGCGGCCGGCCGTTGATCCAGTTTCCATGCAGGACGTCCAGCAGGTTTCCCCGCGCGGTCCCTTCGGCCGACGAGGCGTTTCGGCTCGCTCCCGGCAAGAGCTGGCGCACCGCGTCGCGGATGTATCCGAAGCCCGTGTTCGAGATGCCGCCGCTGCGCCCGATCTTCGCGGCGTCCACCAATCCGAACGCCGCGGTTCCCAGCGCCCCGATCGCGACCACCACGCTTCCAAGCTCCGTCGGGATCGCCATGGCCCTAGTGCGCGATGAGGCGGATCGTCCAGAAGTCGTCCGACAGGCCGTCGTCCAGCAGGTATTCGTACGGCATCGTGAAGTATCCGTGCAGGCCCCACTTCGCGCCCCAGGAGTTGCGCACGATGAAGCGCTGCTGCGTGTCGTCGTAGCCCACCGCGAGGACCGCGTGGCCGCCCAGCAGGGTCTCGCTCGACGCGGGCAACGGCACCACGCCCGACCCGGCCACCGCGTCGCTTTCAAAGCTGTCGTACACGGAGAAGCCGAACACGAACGGATATCCCGAGGCCATGCAGCCCTTCATCTGGTTCAGGTTCCTCGAGACGCGCTGGTACTGGACGGCCTTGTACTTCAAGGCCTGCTGGAAAGCCGTGGCCGTGGGCTTGTCGGCGAATTTCCGGATGTTGTAGGGCCAGAGCGTCTCGGGACAGTCGCCCAGGGTCGCCACACTCTTCACGCCGTCGCGCAGGGAAGCGCCGTTGTCCGAGGCCACCGTGCCCTCGATCACCCGCTCGTTGTAATAGATGAAGAGGCGCGAGGGAATGAAGGCGGGCTTCAGCTTCTGCTTCATGCGGTCGAACTGGACCGCGGCGGCGATCGCGTTGCTCGTGCAGCTGCCCAGCGAACCCTGGTCGTAGACGCCTTTCGGGCAGCGCGCCCGCAGGTCCATCTTCCTCGGCAGCTTCGCGAGGTTCACCACCGGTGCCGCGTAGAGGTGATCGCGATGATCGGGGATGTCCGGGACCCACCCATATCCCTTGATCTTGTGCCGCGTGAGCGCCATGGCCTCCCCCGCTCGCCATTGCATTGCGCGAGATCGTGAACGCGGGAAAGGACCGTGTCTAGGTCCGGCGATCCGATCCTACCCGCGCGGGTAGGTGCGAGGTACGGCCTTCAGGTCACCTGCAATGGTCAGACGCGAGGCTTGACCAGAGGAGCCAGCTCGCTCCAGGCCCGCGGGTGGGCCTGCAACGGGCCTTCGATCTGCTGCAGCGACTTGCGGATGTATTTCCGGGTCGAGGTCGCCGTCTTTCCATAAGCCTCCTCCAGCGCACCCGGGTACAGCTCCGCAAGCGCGGCGACGAGCACGGCGGCCTGCCGGAGGTCCTTGCGGCTCTTCTCCGGCCGGCCGGCGCGAAGCTGCGCGACGATCATCTTGTGAAGCGCGAACCGCTCCGGCACGGGCACCCTGACGGCGACGATCCCGTGGCCGGAGATCGCCGCGCCCATCTGAGTTTCGGAGAGCAGGTAGCGAAGGTAAGGCAGCGCCATGGCGTGCGCGCCGAGCTCCGGAACGGGATGGGTCTCGATCTCCTCGCCCGCGGCGGGGACCAGCAGGTCGAATGTGAACCGCGACCGGCCCCGTTCCTTGAAGCTGGTGGGCGGCTCTCCGTGGACGAAGCTGGGCACGTCGACGAAATCGATTCCGGATTCCTTCAGCAGGTCGAGCAGCCCCCCCTTGGGCATCTTTCCGACGGCGAGCTTGCCCGGCCTGGCGACGTCGATATCCTCCGTCGCGAAGGCCGCGACCCGGATTCCGAGGCGGTTCACGATGACTTCGAAGGCGTGCGTTCCAATCAGGACCGCCCCCGCCTGGAAGACCTGGTGCCTCGCCAGGGGCGCGAGGGCCGCGAGGGGCTTTGCCGCGAGGATCGAATACCCCTCGCGGGCGAGCAGCCGGATCGCGGTGCGCATTTCCTTCGCTTCCTCGATCCGGACCCGCCAACGGGCGACGAGCTCCGCGCTCCCGGGGGCTTCGGCGCGGCCGATGTAGTCGTCGCGCTTCCTGCCGTCGAAGTCGTAGAACTGCCGCACGTGGAAGCGGGTCCCGTTGGCGTTCTCGCGGATGC
>JAAOZZ010000143.1 GCA_012274175.1 Betaproteobacteria bacterium | reverse complement strand
TCCGGGGGCGCTAGTCCGCGGCGCCGGCCGAGAGGGTGGGGGCGGTTGCGTGCCGCACTTCGCGGGCCCGGGACGCGCGCACGGCGGCGACCTGCTTCATCACCATGCCCGTGAGCGAGAACAGGGCTTCGAAGAATTGCAGCGGCGGTTCGGCGTGCAGTTCCCTGAGCATGCGATCTACGCGAACGTTATTCATTGGTTTTCCCTTTACCGGCTGCGCCTTGTGGGGTTTGCTTCGACCACGGGGCCCAGTGTCCGCCGCCCCGCCGCGGGAATCTGTGCACTACGGCACAACGGGGACGGCGCGCCGGTTTCAGGCGTAATGGACGCTCGCCGCTCGGGGGTGCTTGCCGGCCAGGTGCGACTCGCGCATATGCCGGTCCAGCTCCCGCAGCGCCGTGCGAAGCCCCTCTTCGACCACCGGGTGGTAGAAGGGCATCTCGAGCATCCGGGCGACCGTCATTCCGGCCTCCAGGGCCCAGGCGAGGAGGTGGCCGATGTGCTCGGCGTCGGGGCCCGCCATCTCGGCGCCCAGGAAGCGCCCGGTTTCCGGGTCGCCGTAGACCCGCAGGTGTCCGCGGTTGCGCAGCATGACCCGGGAGCGGCCCTGATCCTCGAAGGATACCTCGCCCGTGGCGAGTGCGTCGGTGTGCAAGGCCGCGAAGCCGCCGCCCACGATGGCGATCTGCGGATCGGTGAAGACGATACCCAGGGGGGCGCGCCGGTGCCCCTTCGCCACGGCGGGAAATCGCGCCGCGTTCTCGCCCGCGATGCGGCCCTCGTCGGCCGCCTCGTGCAGCACCGGTATGAAGTTGGATGCGTCCCCGGCGATGAAGACGCTGCTTTCACCCGCCTGCATCGTGCGGGGGTCGAAGCGGGGCACGCCCCGATCGTCCCGCTCCAGGCCGGCGCGCTCGATGGCGAGCGCGTCCAGGTTGGGCGAGCGCCCGGTGGCGGCGAGCGCGTAGTCGAAGCGCTCGGCGCGCGGCGCACCGTCGGGACCGCGATATTCCACCTCGACCTGGTCGCCCTGGCGCTCCACGCGCGTCACGTGGGCGTCGGGGTCGAGGGTGAACTCGGTGCCGAAGGCCGCGATGGCGGCGCCGCGCACGACGGGATCGGTGAGGGGCCCCACGCGGCCGCCGCGCCCGAGCACCACCACGCGCACCCCGAGGCGGGCCAACGCCTGGCCCAGCTCGAGGCCGATCACGCCGGGGCCGAAGATCGCCACCGAGCGGGGCAGCGTTTCCCATTCGAAGACGTCGTCGTTCACCACCAGCCGATCGCCCAGGTCGCGCAGGATCGGAGGGATGATCGGGCGCGAGCCCGTGGCGATCACGATGGCGCGCGCGGAAATGCGCGGGCCGCCCTCGACTTCGAGCGTATTGCGATCGAGGAAGCGCGCGTGGCCCCGCAGCCGGTCGGCCGCGGGAATGCTCTCCACGCCTTCGAGCACGAAGCCCACGAAGCGGTCGCGCTCGCGCTTGACTCGCGCCATCACCTGGCGCCCGTCGATGCGCACCGGCCCCGCATGCACGCCGAAGCCGCTCGAGCGCTCGACGGCGTGGGCCGCCTCGGCCGCGGCAATGAGCAGCTTCGAGGGCATGCAGCCAACCCGCGCGCAAGTGGTCCCGTAGGTCCCGCCCTCGACGATCACGGTCCGGGCGCCCGCGGCACGGGCCGCGCGATAGGCAGCGAGCCCCGCCGTCCCCGCGCCGATCACGGCCACATCCACCTTCGATTCCATTGTTGGCGAAACCTTACGCGGCCTTGCGATCCGGGCCGGCGAAGTAGCGCTCGAGCTCGTCGGCGCCGCCGATGAGGCGCCCGCCGATGAAGACCTGGGGCGCGGTGCCCTTGCCGGAGACGGCGCGCAGCGACGAGGACGTGATGCCCTTGCCCATCGCCACTTCCTCGAACACCACGCCGCGACTCTTCAGCAGGTCCTTGGCGCGGGCGCAGTGGGGGCAGCCGGGCTTGGAGAACACGAGCACCGGCTCGGGCGCCTTCTCGCGCGGGGCGACGTACCGGAGCATCGTGTCCGCGTCGGATACCTCGAACGGGTCGCCTTCCTTCTCGGGCTCGATGAACATCTTCTCGATCACGCCGTCCTTCACCAGCATCGAGTAGCGCCACGAGCGCTTGCCGAAGCCCAGGTCGGACTTGTCCACGAGCAGCCCCATGGCTTCGGTGAACTCGCCGTTGCCGTCGGGGATGAACCTCACGTTGGGCGCGTTCTGGTCCTGCTGCCATTCACCCATCACGAAGGCGTCGTTCACGGACAGGCAGACGATCTCGTCCACGCCCACCTTGCGGAACACGGGGGCGAGCTCGTTGTAGCGCGGCAGGTGGGTGCTCGAGCACGTGGGCGTATAGGCGCCAGGGAGGGCGAAGAGCACCACGGTGCGGCCGCGGAAGATCTCGTCGGTGGTGACGTCCTTCCAGCGCCCGTCCGCGCGGGTGCGGAATGTGACCTGGGGGACTTTCCTGCCTTCTGCATTGGGAAGCATCGTTTTCTCCTGGGGATCGGGTCGTCTATTGATAGAGTCCATGAGGCACTTTAGGTTCAATCGATTGATTCGTCCAATTGATTGTGGTTATACTTTCGATTGGCCAACTCAATGGACGCCGCACCGTGACGCTGACCGAGCTGAGATACGTCGTCGCCCTCGCCCAGGAGCGCCATTTCGGGCGCGCGGCGCAGAAATGCTTCGTGACGCAGCCCACCCTGTCGCTGGCGCTCGCCAAGCTGGAAGACGAGCTGGCGGTCAAGCTCTTAGAGCGCAACAAGAACGAGGTCCTGGTCACCACGCGCGGCCAGGCGATCGTGGAGCAGGCGAGCCGCGTCCTGGACGAGGTGGGCAAGATCGGCCAAATGGCCAAGGGTTCCCAGGACCAGCTCTCCGGGGCGCTGCGGCTGGGGGTGATCCCCACCATCGGGCCTTACCTGCTGCCCGACCTGGTGCCGATCCTGCGCAAGCGCGCGCCCGGGATGCCGCTCATGATCGAGGAGAACTTCACCGGCAACCTGGCCCCGATGCTGCGCGAAGGCGAGCTGGACGTGGTGATCATCGCGCTGCCGTTCGCGCTACCCGGCGTGAAGACGCAGGTGGTCTACGAGGAGTCCTTCAGCGTGGTGGTGCCGGAAGGCCATCGCTGGCAGGCTAGCAAGGCGGTGAAACCCTCCGAGCT
>JAAOZZ010000142.1 GCA_012274175.1 Betaproteobacteria bacterium | reverse complement strand
TGCCCCCTGGCCCCTCGTGGCCATGACCAGCCGCGAACCCCTGCCGCCCTCGTATCCGATCACGCTCGCGGCCCGGGCCACGGTCGAGCGCGTGCGCCAGGCGGAGCGCGCCGAATACGCGCGCCGCTACCTCCTGGGCGAGGAATCCTCGCCGGCGCGCGCCGCGCTAGGCACGGAATTCCGCGCGTTCGCGCTGTTCAAGGCGCGGTTCATCGATTGCCAGGCGCGTTTCGACGCGACCGATTGGTGGGACACCGCGATCACCACGGCGACGCTGGTGAGCGTCTACCTGCCCGCGGCCGCGTCCGACGAGGTGTGGGACCGGGTGCAGAAGTCCTCCTGCTACGGTGCGCTGGACGAGCGCACCCGGGGGCTCTTCGATCTCTTCCGCGCGGTCGGTCGCCGCGATGCCGGGCGCATGGCCTCCATCGCGGCGCGCCTTCTGGAGGACGCCTCCGGCGAGCGCAACATCGAATACCTCTACGGCGCGGCGCTCACGGGCTACGTCGCCGGCGGCCGGTACGATGACGCGCGGCGGACCTTCATCCGCTTCAATGGCAGGATCCCGGAGGATCGCCGGCGGCTGGGGCGCTTCCGGTGGCTCGAATCCGCCGCGACGAAGCAATGACCATGACACGGCGCATCCGCGCGGCACTCGTCCACCTCGGCATCAGCGCGCTCGTGGCGAGCATCGCCGCGGCCGCGATGCTCGGCATCTGGTTTCCGCCACCCTACTTCGAGGCCATGGGTGCCGACGGGCTGATTCTCATCCTGGTGGCCGTTGACGTGATCCTCGGGCCGCTCGTGACCCTCATCGTCTTCGCGCCGGGCAAGGCGCGCCACCTCCTGGTCTTCGACCTGGCAGTGATCGCCACGCTGCAGGCGGCGGCGTTTTCCTACGGCGCTTTCGTCATATCCCAGGCGCGTCCCGTGTACATGCTCTTCGTGCGCGACCGCTTCGAGATCACGGCGGCGGACGAGATCCGCGACGAGGAGCTCGCGAAGGTGCAGCGGGCCGAGTTCCGCACGCTTCCGCACCTGCGGCCGCGGCTCGCCGCCGCCGAGATGCCGACCGATCCCGGCGAGCAGATGAGCCTCATGATGTCGGCGATCCAGGGCGTGGACCTCAAGACCTTCCCCCAGTACTACGTCCCGTACGAGATGCAGCTCGACCTCGTGCGCACGAAGGCGCAGCCGCTCGCGAAGCTCGGCGAGCGCCATCCCGAGGCGGCCGCGACCCTCGCGCGGGCGATCGCGGCGACAGGCATGCCCGAGGAGCGGCTGAAGTTCCTGCCGCTGCGGGCGCGCAAGAAGGACATGTCGGTGCTGGTGGACGCGGCCACCGGGCGCATCGAGGGCTACGTCGCGATCGACCCGTGGTGAGCTAGGGCGCGGCGCGCGGCGCCCGCCACGCATTGGCCTTGATGGCGAGCCCGTTGGAAAGATAGGTGAGGAAATACTCGAGGTTGTTGAGCTCCTCGGATCCCGCCGGAAAGGGTGCGGCGCCCATGCGCTCGAGGCACTCGCGAATCTGTCCCTGCAGGCTCACCGCCATGCCGTCCCGTATGACGGGCCAATGGGTCGCCTGGCCGATGGCCGGGGAGAGCGCGGCATCCGCGTAGCGCTTGCCCGCGCCCTGGACATGGCACGAGGCGCAGGCGAAGTTGCGCTGCCCGAGACGGGAGAAGTAGAAGCGTCGCCCCTGCTCGAAGCTCGCCTGCGCGCCCGCGGGCACGCGCACCGCGATCCTGCGCCCGTCGGAGAGCGAGCGCAGGTACGCCGTGACCGCGCCCATCGTCTTCGGGTCGGCCGTCTCGAGGAGCGCCTCGCGGTGGATCTTCAGGCACTGGTTGATCGCCATTTCGAGGGTCATCACGAGCTTGAGGCGGGGATGGAACTGCGGGTATGCGCCGGCGATGCGCCGTCCCCCGTTGGGAAAGCACGAGGCGAGGGAGCGCCCGTCGCGGAACTTGCGTTTCCAGATGCGCGCGCCTTCCTCGAGCACCGGGGAGGCCGCTCCCGCGTTCTGCTCGATCTGCGCCCGCAGCCCCTCGTCGAACGCGGCGGAGCCCAGCGCGAAATCCGCCGGCGACATGCCGGGCAGCAGGGCCTGGAGGCGCTCCCGGACCTGGTCCCTGTCCGCGGAGGGCGCGGCGATCGCCGCCACGGCCGCGAGCGAGCACGCGATCGCCGCCAGGCGCGCGAGGCTAGGGCAGCGCATCGAGGTAGTCGACCACGCGGTCGATCTCGGCGTCGTCGAGGATGCGGTGGCGGCCATAGGGCGGCATGACCGTGCCGGGATTGGCGCGCATGGGATCGACCACGATCGCGCGCAGCGCCGCGCGACCCAGCTCGCGCATGCGACGTCCTTCGAGCGCCGGGCCCAGGTCCGAGCGCGTGGCGGGCCCGGCGCCCTTCGGCACCTGGTGGCAAGCGATGCAAAAGCCCTTGTCGGAGCGCGCGAACAGCTCCGCGCCCGTGGGTGCGGGAGCCGCCGCCGCGGGCAGGGCGGCGGCCGCCGCCGCGAGGACCAACGCCGCGAGGTTGCGCATCAGCTGATCTTGAGCGCCTTCTCGGCGGCGCGTTCGTTCTCGAGCAGCGCACGCATCTCGCGCAGGCGCGCCTCGGCGCTCGACGACTCGTAGAAATCGCCCTTCGCCTTGACCGCGATCTCGAGCTGCTCGACCGCGGCGGCGAGGTTTCCGCGGCGATACTGCGCCTCGGCGAGCGAGCGGTGCTGCGCCACGCTCTTGCCCACGGCCTCGAAGGCCCGGGCCTGGATCTCGTACAGGCGCGCATCGTCCTGCACCGTGCGCAGCCGCTCCTCCAGGTACGCGAGCGCGTCCTTCGGCCGATCCAGCTGCACCAGCAGGTCGAGGTACGCGTAGGCGATGGCGCGCTGCTCCGGGTGCTGGCGCAGGGCCGCGCGAAAGACTCCGAGGGCCTCCGCGGGCCGGTCCATGTCGACGAGGAGCTTGCCGGCGAGCAGCTCGAACGCGGGATGGGGATGGCCGCCCTCGCGCAGCGGCGCGAGCGTCTTCCAGGCCGCGTCGAATTGCCGGTCGCGCCGCAGCGCGAGCGCGAGCCCGTAGACGTCCTCGCGCGGGCGCACGACGGTCTTGTCCTCGAGCATCTTGCGGAAGAGCGCCACGGCCTCGGCGGGCGAGCCGGCCCCGGCGCGCAACTTGGAGCGCACGATGCGGTACTCGAAGGAATCGGCCACCAGGCGCGGGGGCAGGTTCTCCACGCGGTCCTGCATGTCCGCGATGCGCTCGGTGGTGAGCGGGTGGGACTGCAGGTAGGCGGGGGCGCCCTTGAACTCGTTCACGCGGTTGGCCCGCAGCAGGCGCTCGAAGAAGGTCACCATCGCCCTGGGAGAGAACCCGGCGCGCTCAAGGAGCGAAAGCCCCACGCGGTCGGCCTCGCGCTCATGCTCGCGCGTGTAGTCGATCTGGCTCTGCATCTGGATCGCCCCGGCCGATGCCACCGCGGCCTCGGTGATCTGCCCGCTTTGGCTGCTGCCTCCGCGCGCGGCGAGGATGGCGAGCGCGAGGGCGGCGAGCGAGGTGAACTGGACTCCGCGCTGGTCGTGGATCATGCGCGCCTGGTGGCGCTGGAGGATGTGGCCGATCTCGTGGCCCACCACGCCCGCCAGCTCCGATTCGTTCTGGGTGAGCAGGATCAGGCCCGTGTGCACGCCGATATGGCCTCCCACGAGCGCGAACGCGTTGACCGTGTCGTCCTGCACGACGAAGAAATCGATGGAGCGCCGGGGACCGTCGGCGGCGGCGAGCAGGCGCGCGCCCAGCGACGAGATGTAGTCGGCGATCTCGGGGTCGTCGACGTATTCCTTGTCGAACCGCACCTCGCGCATGATGCGGTTGCCGATGGTGCGTTCCTGGGCGTCGGACAGCTGGGCGGACGAGGCGTCTCCCAGGTCCGGAAGGCCCTGGGGAAGCGCGGCGGTCCCGTAGCAGACCAGCAGGAGGAAGGCGGTGAGGGCGCGGAGATTCACTCGATCGGGATGGACATGGCGAACTGCTACTATGACGGCCGGACCCCCGGCGGTTCGGCGAGCGTGAATGCCATTATGACGGAAAAGCTGACCCATTTCGACGAGCGCGGCGCGGCCCGCATGGTGGACGTCGCGTCCAAGCCCGAGACGCACCGCGTGGCCGTGGCGGGCGGGCGCATCCGCATGCGGCCCGAGACGCTGGCGATCGTGCTCGCGGGCACGGCGAAGAAGGGCGACGTGCTGGGCGTCGCGCGCATCGCGGCGATCCAGGCCGCCAAGCGCACCTCCGATCTCGTGCCCCTGTGCCACCCGGTCGCGCTCACCTCGGTGGCCGTGGAGTTCGCGCCCGACGCGGCCGCGAGCGCCATCGATTGCCGGGCCACGGTCGAGTGCACGGCGCGCACCGGCGTGGAGATGGAGGCGCTCGCCGCGGTGCAGGTGGCCCTGCTCACGATCTACGATATGTGCAAGGCGGTGGACCGCGGCATGGTCATGGAGTCCATCCGCCTGCTCGAGAAACGGGGCGGGAAATCGGGGCCCTACGCGGCCCCGTGACCGCCGCACCCCATGTTATTCTGGACGGCCTTCGGGAGGCACCGCCATGCAAGCTTTCGATCGCGAACTCGACGTGCGCGGGCTCAATTGCCCGCTGCCCATCCTGCGGGCCAAGAAGGCCCTGGGCGACCTTTCCACGGGCCAGGTGCTGAAAGTGGTGGCCACGGACCCGGGGTCGGTCAAGGATTTCCAGGCCTTCTGCAAGCAGACCGGTAACGAGCTGCTCTCCCATTCCGACGGCCCGGACTTCACCTTCTTCATGAAGAAGCGCTAGGGCGCTTCAGTCCACGAAGAGGTCGGTGAAGAGCGCCACGCCGGGCGTCACGGCGTAGCGGTCGAAATCGGTCACGCCCCGGCCGCGCAGCACTTCCTCGTCGATCAGGAACTGTCCCGTGCCCGAGCGCGCGTCGCCGGTGAGGATCGCGTGGGCCGCATCGGCCATGATGGCGGGATGGCGGCTCGCCGCGAGGATCGCCGGGGGAAAGTGCACCTCGACGGCGGCGGTGGCGATCGTGGTGCGCGGCCAGAGGGAGTTCACCGCGATGCCGTCGCCGCGCAGCTCCTCGGCCATGCCGAGCGTGCACATGCTCATGCCGTACTTCGACATCGTGTAGGCCAGGTGTCCCGCGAACCAGCGCGCCTGCATCGCGAGCGGCGGCGAGAGGTTGAGGATGTGGGCGTTGGGCGATTTCCTGAGCCATGGGATGCACGCCTGGGAGCAGAGGAACGTCGCGCGCGCGTTCACGCCCATCATGAGGTCGAATCTCCTGGCGGGCGTGGCCAGGGTGGGCGTGAGGCTGATGGCGCTCGCGTTGTTCACGAGGATGTCGATGCCGCCGAAGGCCTCGGCCGCGCGCGCGACCGCCTGCGCGATCGCGGCATCGTCGCGCACGTCGAGCTGGAGCGCGAGCGCCTTGCCGCCCGCGGCCTCGATCTCGGCGGCGACGCTGTGGATCGTGCCCGCAAGCTTCGGGTGGGGCTCGGCGGTCTTGGCCGCCACCGCGATCCGGGCCCCGTCGCGCGCCGCGCGCAGCGCGATCTCGCGCCCGATGCCCCGGGAGGCGCCGGTGATGAAGAGCGTCCGGCCGGCGAGCGTGGTCATGGGTTG
The DNA here is from genome assembly GCA_012274175.1 of Betaproteobacteria bacterium. GTDB lineage: Bacteria > Pseudomonadota > Gammaproteobacteria > Burkholderiales > Usitatibacteraceae > Usitatibacter. The sequence continues at coordinate 485 of JAAOZZ010000142.1, read as the reverse complement.
CCCATTCGCGTGTCCTCGGTGGCCGGGATGATACCCCGGCTCACGTAGACCAGCCGCAGGTGGGCGCGGAACGAGGGGAGCTGCAGCGCGAACACGAGGCCCGTGGCGAGCGCGATGATGCCTCCGGCCACGAACGTGAGGGGTGCGCCGATGTGCTCGGCGAGCCACCCCGCGCTGTAGTGCCCCAGGGGTGCCACGCCGATGAAGAACATCGTGTAGTAGCTCATGACGCGGCTGCGCTTCTCCTCGTGCACCATCGTCTGCAGGATCGTGTTGCACGTGGCCCCCGTCATGAACATGCCGAAGCCGGTCATCATCATGAGCGGCACCGAGAGCCAGATCTCGCGCGACAGGCCGAAGCCGACGGCTCCCAGTCCCGCGACGCACGCGCCGATGGCGATCCATTTGCCCAGGCCGCGCACGCTCGGCCTGCGCGCGAGGCCCACCGCGGAGATCATGGCGCCCAGCCCCACCACCACCGCGAT
>JAAOZZ010000141.1 GCA_012274175.1 Betaproteobacteria bacterium | reverse complement strand
AGCGAGCGCAGCATCACCGTCTGCAGCATGTCGGCGTAGGGCTTGTCCTTGATGCGCCGGAGCAGCTCCGCGTAGTCCTGGGCGCGGGGCTTGGCGCCGCCGCCCAGCGTCAGGGCGAAATCCTTGAGCATCGAGCGCAGCGCCTCGAGCTTCTCGGGCGTGGGCCCCTCGTGGATGCGGTAGAGCGAGGGCTGGCCGCTTTTCTCGAGGTAGTCCGAGGCGCTCACGTTGGCCGCGAGCATGCACTCCTCGATCACGCGATGGGCGTCGTTGCGCTGCACGCGCACGATCTTCTCGATCTTGCCCTTCTCGTCGAAGATCATCTGGGTCTCGACGGTCTCGAAGTCGATGGCGCCGCGCTTCTGGCGGGCGCCGAAGAGCGCCTTGAACACCGCGTAGAGCGTCTCCAGGTGCGGGACCAGGGCCTCATCCACGGGCGGCTCGGCATCGCGGCCCTCGAGCACGGCCGCCACGCGCGTGTAGGTGAGCCGGGCGTGGGAATGGATCACGCCGGAGTGGAATTGATAGTGCCGCACGACGCCTGCCGCGCTCACCTCCATCTCGCACGCCATCACGAGGCGGTCCACGTCGGGCTTGAGGGAGCAGAGCTCGTTGGAGAGCTCCTCCGGGAGCATCGGGATCACCCGGCGCGGAAAGTACACGGAGTTGCCGCGCTCGAGGCCCTCGCGGTCGAGGGGATCGCCGGGCTTCACGTAGTGGCTCACGTCGGCGATGGCGACCCAGAGCCGGAAGTTGCGCCCTTCCCTTTCGCAGTACACCGCGTCGTCGAAGTCCCTCGCGGTCTCCCCGTCGATGGTGACGAACGGGAGCTTGCGCAGGTCCTTGCGGCCCTTCGCGTCCTTCGGGTCCACCTTCTTCGGCAACCGCGCGGCGGCGTCGATCGCGTCCCGCGGCCACTCGTGGGGAAGGTCGTGCTTGCGAAGCGCGATCTCGATCTCCATCCCCGGGTCGGCGTAGTTTCCGAGGACCTCCACCACGCGCCCGATGGGCTCGGCGTTCTTGCTGGGCTGCTGGAGGATCTCGGCCACCACCACCTGGCCCTCCTTCGCGCCCCCGAGGCTCTCGGGCGTGATGAGGATGTCCTGGTTGATGCGCTTGTTCTCCGCGATCACGAAGGCCACGCCGTGCTCGATGAAGAGGCGGCCCACGATCTTGTTGTTCCCGCGCTCGAGCACCTCGACGATGGAGCCTTCCTCGCGCCCCCGGCGATCCACGCCGGTCACGCGCGCGAGCACGATATCCCCGTGCAGCGCCTTGTGCATCTGCTTCGGCCCCAGGAAGAGATCGGGGCGGCCGTCGTCGGGCTTGAGGAATCCGAACCCGTCGGGATGCCCGATGACCTTGCCCTTGATGAGGCCGGCCTTGTCGGGAATGAGCAGCGCGCCGCGGCGGTTGCGCAGGATCTGGCCTTCGCGCTCCATGGCGGCGATGCGCCGCGCGAGGCCCTCCTGCTCGGCTTCGCCCGTCACGGCCAGACGCTCGACGATGCGCTCCTCGGCGACGGGAACGCCTTCCTCGGTCAATACGGCGAGGATGTCCTCACGGCTGGGGATCTCGGTGGGATAGGCTTTCAGGCCCTTGGTTTTGATGGACAATATGGGGTGCTCCGGGTAAAATTTCGTGTTTTCCGCGCCCAGATGGCGGAATTGGTAGACGCACCAGTTTCAGGTACTGGCGGGTAACACCGTGGAGGTTCGAGTCCTCTTCTGGGCACCAGTTTCTCTCGCATCGTTGTTCTGGCTTCGACCTTCGGTTTCGCCGTATTCTAGGCCGTGAGCAAGCTCTACGATCAACTCAAGAAGGCCGCGCGCGCGCGCTCCGAGGCTGCGGCGCCCAAGGCTCCCCAGGGCACCATCCTCACCGACGCCCTGAAGCGCGCCGAGTCGGAGCGCGAGAAGGCGCGGGAAGGCACCGAGCCTTCCGCCGCCGAATCGCAAGCCCTCGCGCGCAGCGAGGCGCAATCCGCGGCCCATGCCGTGGCCATCGCGCAGGCCGAATCCCAATCCGCGGCCCATGCCGAGGCCATCGCGCGGGCGCAAGCCGCCGCACAGGCCGAGGGAGTGGCGCAACGCGCCGCCGCCGAGCGCGAAGTGGCGGAGAGCCGGGCCGAAGCCGCGGCGGTCGCTCGCAGCATCGCGGAACGCATAGCCGGGGAGGAAGCGGCGAAGCGCACGGAAAGCGAGCGCCGCGCCCTGCAGGCCGCGCAGGCGCGCGCAGCCGCCGAAGAGGCCGCGATCGCCGCCGCGCACGAGCGGGCCCAGGCGGAGGAGAGCGCGATCGCCGCCGCACGCGAGAAGGCCCAGGCCGAATCGAAGGCGCTCGAGCTGGCCCGGCGCCGAGCGCAGTCCGAGGCGATGGCCGCGGAGCGCGCGAGAGCGCTCGCCGAGGAAGCGCAGTCCGCGCAACGCGCCGCCGTCGAGCGCGAAGAGGCCGAGAAGCGGGCGGAAGCCGCGGCGGCCGCGAAGCACGCCGCCGAGCAACGCGCGGCGGAGGAAGCGGCGAAGCGCGCGGAAAGCGAGCGCCGCGCGGCCCAGGCCGCCCAGGCCCGCGCCGCCGCGGAGCAGGCCGCGATCGCCGCCGCGCGCGAAAAGGTACACGCCGAGGAGAGCGCGATCGCCGCCGCGCACGAGCGGGCCCAGGCCGACGAGAGCGCGATCGCCGCCGCGCGCGAGAAGACCGAGGCGGAAGGCAGGGCGATCGACCTCGCCACGCGGCGCGAAGAGGCCGAGGCCATGGCCGAGGCGCGCGCGAAGGCCGTCGCGGAAGAAGCCGCCGTCGCGCAGCGCGCAACCCTGGAGCGGGAAACCGCCGAGCATCGGGCCGAATCCGCGGCGCACGCGCGGCACGCCGCCGAGCGGCACGCGCGAGGCGCGCGCGACGCGGCGCTGCGCCACTCGCGCGGCTCCGCGATGCGCGAGGCGCGCAGGCGCTGGTATCCGCTCGCCCGGCGCGCGGCGATGGTGGGCGCCGGGGTGCTCGCGGTGGCCATGGCGTGGCAATACTTCCCGCGCCCCGAGCGGCACGAGCTCGCCGCCGCGCGTGCAGCGCAGCCGGGACTCAAGCTCGACTACCAGCTCGACCTCACTCGAAAGGGTGGCGCAGCACGATAGTCTCGTCGCGGTCGGCGCCCGTGGAGATGATGGCGACCGGCGCGCCCACCAGCGCTTCGAGGCGCTTCAGGTAGGACTGGGCGTTCTTCGGCAGGTCCTCGAAGCGCTTGATGCCCACGGTGCTTTCCTTCCACCCCGGGTGCTCCTCGTAGATCGGCGCGCAGATGGCAAGCGCCTCGGCGCCCACCGGCAGCATGTCGCGCGTCTCGCCGCCCACCTTGTAGCCCACGGCGACCCGCACCACGTCCAGGCCGTCGAGGACGTCGAGCTTGGTGATGCACAGTCCCGTGACGCCGTTCAGCTGCACCCCGCGCTTCATCGCCGCGCCGTCGAACCAGCCGCAGCGGCGCGGGCGCCCCGTGACCGATCCGTATTCGTTGCCCTTCACGCGCAGGCGCTCGCCGATCTCGTCCTCGAGCTCCGTCGGGAACGGCCCCGCGCCCACGCGCGTGGCGTAGGCCTTGGCCACGCCCAGCACGTAGTGCAGCTGCCCCGGGCCCACGCCCGCGCCCGCGGCCGCCTGTCCCGCGACGCAATTGGACGAGGTGACGAAGGGATACGTGCCGTGGTCCACGTCGAGCAGTGCCGCCTGAGCGCCCTCGAAGAGGATCGGCTTGTCGGCGCGGATCAGCGAGTTCAGCTCGGCGGATACGTCCGCCACCATCGGGCGCAGGCGCTCGGCGAGTGCCAGCGTCCCGTCGAGCGTCTCCTGGAAATCGATCGTGTCGGTCTTGAAATAATTCCGCAGCACGAAGTTGTGGTAGTCGAGCACCTCGCCCAGCTTCGCGGCGAAGCGCTCGCGCGCGTACAGGTCCTGTACCCGGATCGCGCGGCGCGCCACCTTGTCCTCGTACGCCGGGCCGATGCCGCGCCCCGTCGTGCCGATCTTGGCCTCGCCCTTGGCGCGCTCGCGGGCCTGGTCGAGGGCGATGTGGTACGGCAGGATCAGCGGGCAGGCCTCCGAGATGCGCAGCTGCCGCGTGACGTCGATGCCCAGCTTCTCCAGCTCGGCCATTTCCTCGACGAGCGCGCTGGGCGACACCACCACGCCGTTGCCGATGAAGCACGTCACGGACTTGTGCAGGATGCCCGAGGGGATGAGCCTCAGGATCGTCTTGCGCCCGTCGATGACCAGGGTGTGCCCCGCGTTGTGCCCGCCCTGGAAGCGCACTACCGCGGCCGCGTGGTCGGTGAGCCAGTCGACGATCTTGCCCTTGCCCTCGTCGCCCCACTGCATGCCGATGACAACTACGTTACGCGCCATTTCCCGTCCTTCTTCTCGAGCCTGCGGTCGCAACCCAATTCGTCCCGCGCGCCTTCGTGTCCCGGCAGGTCCACCACCACGATCTCGCCGTCGGCGCGCAGCCGGTCGATCGCCTGGTGGAGCGCCGCGTCGTCCGCGCACGGCGCGAGGATCGGGCGCCGGCGCTGCGGCGGCGGCGCCAGGCGCGCGAGCTGGCGCAGGTCCATGGTGAAGCCCGTCGCGGCGCGCGCGCGCCCGAAGCTCGCCCCCACCTCGTCGTAGCGCCCGCCGCGGGCGATCGCGTCGGGACTGCCGGGCGTGAACGCGGCGAAGGTGAGCCCGCTTTCGTAGTGGAAGCCGCCCAGCTCGGCCAGGTCCACGGAGACCTCCACGCCGGGCGCGGAGCTGCGGGCCGCGAGCCGGTCGAGCTGGTCGAGGGCAAGGGCGATTTCGGGCAGCTTCGGCAGCTCCCGGCGCGCGCGCTCGATCACCTCGATGCCGCCGTTCATCGTCGTGAGGAGCGCCATCTCGCCCGCGGCCGACGCGTCCTTCTGCTGCACGGCGTGGAAGAGCTCCTCGAGCCGGTCCGCGTCCGCCGCACGGGCCATGGCGCGGAAGATGGCCGGGTGCCCCAGGTCGATATGCACCCGCGCGATGCCCGTGGCGGCGAGCGAGGCGATCATGAGCCGCATGATCTCCACGTCCGCCTCGATGCCCGGGTGGCCGTAGAGCTCGGCGCCGATCTGGATCGGCTCGCGCATCTTGGTCATGCCCGCGGGCACCGTGTGCAGCACGCTGCCGCAATAGCACAGGCGCGCCACGCCCTGGCGGTCCAGCAGGTGCGCGTCGATGCGCGCCACCTGCGGCGTGTGGTCGGCGCGCACGCCCATCATCCGGCCCGAGAGCTGGTCGACGAGCTTGAACGTGGCGAGGTCCAGGTCGCGCCCCGTGCCCGACAGCAGCGACTCCAGGTATTCCAGCAGGGGAGGTGCGACCAGCTCGTAGCCGTGGGACTCGAAGAGGTCGAGGATCGCCCGGCGCAGGCGCTCCATGGCGCGCGCCTCGTCGGGAAGCACGTCCTCGATGTGCTCGGGTAGCAGCCAGCGTCTCATTCTGGGTCACCTCTCCGGCGGGGGAGAGGGTCGCATCAACGTATCAGGAAGATGATGATCAATCCCACCATCATGGACGTGAGGCCCGCGAACCGGATCTGCCCGTCGCTCATCTGCGTGAGCTTCAGGAAGAGCTCGCGCCAGACGCGCGGGGAGCTGAACGGGAGGATGCCTTCGATCACGAGCATGAGCGCGATGGCCGCGACGAGGACTTCGGTCATTTCGCCGGGGCTTTTCCGCGTCCCGGGCTCTTCAGGTACTTGAAGAAATCCGACGACGGATCGAGGATCATCACGTCGCTCTTGGTGTGCATGCTCTGGCGGTAGGCCTCGAGGCTGCGGTAGAAGCTGTAGAACTCCGCATCGCGCCCGTACGCTTCGGCGTAGATGCGCGAGGCCTGGGCGTCGCCCTCGCCCTTCACGCGCTGCGCGTCGCGGTAGGCCTCGGCCACGATCACCTGGCGCTGGCGGTCGGCGTCGGCCTTGATCTTCTCGCTCTCGGCCTGGCCCGTGGCGCGCAGCTCGTTGGCCACGCGCTTCCGCTCCGATTCCATGCGCCGGTAGACGTCGGAGGAAATCTCGGGCACGAAGTCCACGCGCTTCAGGCGCACGTCCACGATCGCCACGCCGATGCGGTGCAGGTCTTCGTCCACCCTCTTGCTCACCACGGCCATGATCTTGTCGCGCTCGCCGGAGACCACGTCGTGCACGGTATGCCGCGCGAACTCGGCGCGCATCGCGTCGTTCACGGTCTGCGCGATGCGCGCCTCGGCCAGGAAGGCGTCGCCGTTCACCGACACGTAGTACTGGCGCACGTCGATCACGCGCCACTTCACGAACGAGTCCACGAGCACGTTGCGGTTCTCGGCGGTGAGGAAGCGCTCGGGATCGTGCGGCTCCATGGTCTGGATGCGCGTGTCGTAGAGGCGCACGTTCTGCACGAACGGGACGAGGAAATAAAGGCCCGGCTGGGTCTGCACCGAGATCACCTCGCCCAGCTGGAACTTGATCGCCGCCTTGCGCTGGTCGACCACGTACACGCTCATGGAGAAAAGCAGGGCGGCCACGATCACGCCGACCAGCAATATCACGGAGGCGCGCCTCATCGCCCGGCTTCCCGGTCGCGCGAGCGCAGCGCGTCGCGTCGGCTGATGGGCTCCGATATGGACGGCGGGATCGCCTCGGAAGGCTGCTGGGGCGCGGACTGCACGATCGTCCCCGACGACGGCATGGGCGCGGGCGGCTGCGACGAGAGCTGCATCAGCTTGTCGAGGGGCAGGTAAAGCAGGTTCTGCCCGTTCTTCTGGTCGACGATCACCTTGCTCGTGTTGCTCAGGACCTGCTGCATCGCGTCCAGGTACATGCGCTCGCGCGTGACGCCGGGCGCCTTCTGGTATTCGGCGAGGATCTGGCGGAAGCGCGCGGCGTCGCCCTGGGCGGTGGCCACGACGCTCTGGCGGTAGCCGTTCGCCTCCTCGGTGAGCCGCGCGGCGATCCCGCGGGCCTTCGGCACCACGTCGTTGGCGTAGGCCTGGCCTTCGTTCTTGAAGCGCTCGCGGTCCTGCCCGGCGCGCACCACGTCCTCGAACGCCGCCTGCACCTGCTCGGGCGCCTGCACGCCCAGCAGGTTCACGGTGGTGACGTTGATGCCGGTCTGGTAGCGGTCGAGCAGCTCCTGCATGAGCGTCTTCACGTGCGAGGCCACTTCGCTGCGGCCCTGGTTCAGCACGAAGTCCATCTTGCTCTTGCCCACCACTTCGCGGATCGAGCTTTCGGCGGTCTGCCGCACGTTGGCGTCGGCGTCCTTGTTGTTGAACAGGTAGGCCTCGGGGCTCTTCAGCGTGTACTGGATGGCGAACTGCACGTCGACGATGTTCTCGTCGTCGGTGAGCATGAGCGCTTCCTGGGGCTGCTTGTTCTTGGGATTGCCGCGATAGCCCACGTCGACCGTGCGCACGCGCGCCGCGTCCACGACCACGACGCTTTCGAAGGGATACGGGACGTGCCAGCGCGGGCCCGGCATGGTGGTCTCGAGGTACTTGCCCAGGCGCAGCACGACGCCGCGGCGGCCCTCGTCGACGATGTAGAAGCCGCTCGCGAGCCAAATGCCCACGATGAGCAGGAGCACGAACGCCGCGCCGCCGCCGACCGCGGCCCCGAAGTGGTGGCCGCCGCCCCCGCTACCGCCGGGGGCCGGGACTTCGCCGCGCGCCTTGAATCCCAGCAGGCTCGCCACCTTCTGCTGGAACTTGCGCAGGATCTCGTCGAGGTCGGGCGGACCCTCGTTGTTCTTTTTTCCCCACTGGGGATCGTTCGGAGGCATTGGAAAAAGGGGTCAGGTTGCTTTTCGATGGGGACGGGAGAGGGGCCGGAAAAGTAACCTGACCCCTTTTCCCTCGTTCATGCTGCGGATGCGAGGGAGCCGCGATTCGCGTCGCGGGCGGCTTCGGCCAGTGCTTCCCTCAGGGCGTCGATGCCCACGCCGGTGAACGCACTCACCTTGATATTCAATATTTTACCATAGGCGTCGCGCACGACTTCGGGCTCCAGTCCGGGCACGCGGTCGATCTGGTTGTACACCACCCACTGGGGCACCTGCGCCGCGCCGATCTCGGAGAGCACGTCGGCCACCGCCTGCATCTGCTCGTCGCGCTGCGGGTTCGCGCGGTCCACCACGTGCAGCAGGAGGTCGGCCTGGATCGTCTCCTCGAGGGTGGCCTTGAACGATTCCACGAGCGTGTGGGGCAGGTCGCGGATGAATCCCACGGTATCGGAGAGCGCGATCGTCGCCTCCTCGCCCAGGTATACGCGCCGCGTGGTGGTGTCGAGGGTCGCGAAGAGCTGGTCGGCCACGTACGCCTCGGTGCGCGCGATGCGGTTGAAGAGCGTGGACTTGCCCGCGTTGGTGTAGCCCACGAGCGCCACGCGCAGGATGCCCGAGCGCGTGCGCCCCGCCCTCTGGGTCGCGCGCACCTTGCCCACCTTGCGGATGCGGTCCTTCAGCTTCTTCACCTGCTCGCCGATCATGCGCCGGTCGAGCTCGATCTGCTTTTCGCCCGGGCCGCCGGTCTTGCCGAGGGAGCCGCGCTGGCGCTCGAGGTGGGTCCATCCCCGCACCAGGCGCGTGGACAGGTGCTCGAGGCGCGCGAGCTCGACCTGCAGCTTGCCTTCGGAAGTGCGCGCACGCTGGGCGAAGATGTCGAGGATCACGTCGGTGCGGTCGAAGACGCGGATCGCCGGGACCGCGTCGATCAGGGCGCGCTCGAGGTTGCGCACCTGCGCGGCGGTGAGCTGGCGGTCGAAGACGACGATGTCGGAGCCGTGGACGAGGAGCGCGTCGCGAATCTCCTCCACCTTGCCCTTGCCGGCGAAGGTGGCCGCGTCGGGGCGGTCGCGGCGGCCGCGGATGGTCTGCACCACCTGGGCGCCCGCGCTGTCCACCAGGCGCGCGGCCTCCTCGGCCCGATCCTCGGCGTGGGGAGGACGGCCGATATCGAGGCTTACGAGGATCGCGCGCGAGCGCTCAGGATTCCTGCGGATGCTCAAGCGGGACCGACACCGGCCGGGCCGGGACCACCGTGGAAATGGCGTGCTTGTACACCATCTGCGTCACGGTATTCTTGAGGAGCACGACGTACTGGTCGAAGGATTCGATCTGGCCCTGCAGCTTGATGCCGTTGACCAGGTAGATCGAGACCGGCACGTGTTCCTTGCGCAACGTGTTGAGGAACGGGTCCTGCAGCAATTGCCCCTTGTTGCTCATTGTTCTGCCCCTTTTCGAGACATCGGGTTTCCCGGTCTACGCCGGGCCGTTGATACACATGGACTTTACCACGGACACCCCCCCTTGCTCCGAGTTCCTATCCCCGCGGAAAAGGGGGTCAGGTTACTTTTCCGGCCGGAAAAGTAACCTGACCCCCTTTTCCTCAGCCGTAGCGGCGCTTGGAGACGATCTTGCGCCGGCGGCGCTGGGCATCCTGCTTTTCCGTCAAGGGCTTGTGCCGGCCCTCGAAGGGGTTGGTGGACGAGCGCAACTCGATGCGCAGCGGCGTGCCCTTGAGCTTGAAGGCATTCTGGAACGTGTGCTCGAGGTAGCGCTTGTAGGGAGCCTTCACGCCGTCCAGGCCCGAGCCGTGGATCACGATGATCGGGGGGTTGGAGCCCCCCTGGTGGGCGTAGCGCATCTTGGGGCGGAAGCGCCCCGCCATGGGCGGCTGCTGCTGCTCCACCGCGGCCTGCAGGGCGCGGGTGAGCTTGGGCGTGGGGATCTTGGCCATGGCCGCCGCGAACGCGGTGTCCACCTCCTTCAGCAGCGGCTTGATCCCGGTTCCCATGCGCGCGGAGATCGGCACGAACTCGGCGAAGTCCAGGAACTGGAGCTTCCTCTCGAGGTCGGTCTTCACCTCCTTTCGCTTCTCGGCGTCGATCGCGTCCACCTTGTTCACCGCGACCACGAGCGCGCGGCCCGCCTCGAGGATGTAGCCGCCGATGTGGGCGTCCTGCTCGGCGATGTCCGACTCGGCATCGACCACGAGCACCACCACGTTGGCGCGCTCGATGGCCTGCAGCGTCTTCACCACCGAGAACTTCTCCACCGACTCGAACACCTTGCCCTTGCGCCGGATGCCCGCGGTGTCCACCAGCGTGTAGCGCTTGCCTTCGCGCTCGAGCTCGACCTCGATCGCGTCGCGCGTGGTGCCGGGCTGGTCGAACGCGATCATGCGTTCCTCGCCCAGCAGGCGGTTCACGAGCGTGGACTTGCCGACGTTGGGACGCCCCACGATGGCCACCCGCGGATGGTCGGGCAATTCCTCGTCGGCCTCCGGCTCCGGAAAGCCCGCGAGCGCCTCTTCCACCAGCGCGCGTACGCCCTCGCCGTGCTCGGCGGAAATGGCCTGGGGCGCGCCCAGGGCCAGCTCGTGGAACTCCGCGGTGACGACCTCCTCGCGCATGCCCTCGGTCTTGTTGACGGCGAGGATCACGGGCGCGCTCGCCTTGCGCAGCTGCAGCGCGATGCGCTTGTCCTGCGGCGTGAGCCCCGCGCGCCCGTCGGTGAGGAAGACGATCACGTCCGCCTCGGCGATCGCCTCGCGCGCCTGGCGGGCCATCTCCGAGAGGATTCCTTCCTTCGCGACCGGCTCGAAGCCGCCGGTGTCCACCACGATGAAGGGCTTGTCGCCCACGCGCCCCTGGCCGTAGTGGCGGTCGCGGGTGAGGCCCGGCAGGTCGGCCACCAGCGCGTCGCGCGAGCGCGTGAGCCGGTTGAAGAGGGTCGACTTGCCGACGTTGGGACGGCCGACGAGGACGAGGGTCGGTTTCAACTAGAAGTGCACGGAGACGAGCGAGCCCCCGGCCGTCTGCAGCAGCACGCCCGATTCCATCGGGACCACGGAGACGATCGCCGTGCCGTCGGTGGCGAGGCGCCCGACGATCGCGCCGTCCTCGGTCGAGAGCACGTGCAGGTAGCCGAAGCCGTCGCCCACGACCACCTTGCCGTCCACGACGTGGGGGGAGGTGAGCGCGCGATACAGGAGCTTGTCCTGCTTCCAGACGCTCGCCCCCGTCGCCTTGTCGAGCGCCTGCACGGCGCCGGTGTCGTCCACGAGGTAGAGGTTCTTCGCGTCGGTGGCGAGGGAGCGCGAGGTCGACAGGTCGCGCGACCAGAGCATGGTGCGCGT
>JAAOZZ010000012.1 GCA_012274175.1 Betaproteobacteria bacterium | reverse complement strand
GGCGACGAACCGCGCAAGCCCGCAGGCAGCGTCAGGTAGACGCGCTATCGCGGCGGCCGCCCATGGCGAGCCGCGCGGCGGGGTCCTGGCGATAGAAGCTGCGCAGCTCGCCATAGATCGCGGGATAGGCGGGTGCCAGCAGCTCGGGCGTTTCGAAGAACGCCTCCGATACCACCGCGAAGAATTCGCTCGCGCTCTCGGCCCCGTAGGGATCGATGGGCAGCGCGTCCAGCGCGTCCTGGGCGCGCCGGCCCCGCAGGCGTTCCGCCGCTTCCACCCGGCCGCAGAAATCGCGATACGCCGCGTGGAAGGCGGCCTTCCACGCCGATGCGTCCATGCCCCGGTGCAGGGGCGGGCAGCCGTTGGGATCGCCGTTCAGCATGTCGAGCTTGTGGGCGAACTCGTGGATCACCACGTTGTAGCCCGCCACGCGCGCGCGCGCGTTTCCCGACAGGGCCACGTCCTCGTACGAAAGGATCACCGGCCCGCCGAGCCAGGCCTCGCCCGCCATCGCGTCCCGGGTGAAATGCACGACGCCGGCCTCGTCGACCTCCTCGCGCTCGGGCGCGAACTGGCTGGGGTAGACGATGATCTCCGACCATCCGTCGTACCACTCGATGCCGAGCTCCAGCACGAGGATGCAGGCCTGCGCCGCGATCTGCACCTGCATGGCATCGGAGACCTCGAGCCCGTGGGTTCCCGAGAAGCGCTTGGCCGCGAGGAATCGCCCGCACAGCTCGCGCAGCCGCTCGGTGTCCACCGGCTGCATGCCGCGCATGAAGAGCCATGGAGCGGTCGCGCTTTTCCAGAGGCCGGGATCGATGGAGAAGGCGGCGCGCCCGCGCCGGCGTAGCCACGACCACACCGGGCTCATGGGGAAGCGGTTGCGGCGATGCCCAGGTCGCGGCGGATCGCGAGCGCCACATCGAGGGACCGCTCCGCCGTGGATTCGCACACCGTCACGTGGCCCATCTTGCGCCCGGGCCGCGCCTCGCGCTTTCCGTAGAGGTGCAGGTGCGCGCCCGGATGGCGCAGGACCGCTTCCCAGCGCGGCTCGCCGGCGTTCCAGATGTCGCCCAGCAAATTCACCATCACCGCGGGGGTGTGCTGCGACGGGTCTCCCAGGGGCAGTCCGCACAGCACGCGCACCTGCTGCTCGAATTGCGACGTGCGGCACGCGTCGATCGTGTAGTGGCCGCTGTTGTGCGGGCGCGGCGCGATCTCGTTCAGCAGGAGCCGGTCGCCCACCACGAACATCTCGACGGCGAGCACCCCCACGTACTCGAGCTCGCCGGCGAGCCGCGTGGCGAGCGCGGTGGCCTCGGCCGCGAGCGCGACCGGGATGCGGGCCGGCGCGACGGTGACGTCGAGTATGCCGCGCGCGTGCCGATTCTCGGCCACCGGGAAGACCGCGCAGGCGCCGTCCTCGCCGCGCGCGAGGACCACCGAGATCTCCCGATCCAGCGGGAGCAGCTCCTCGAGCACGCACGGCACGAGCCTGCATTGCGCGAAGGCGCGCGCAAGGTCATCGGGGCGCTCGATGCGCACCTGGCCCTTGCCGTCGTAGCCGAGGCGCGCGGTCTTGAGCAGCGCCGGCAGCCGCACCCGGCCGAGCGCGGCCTCGATGTCCCCGGGCCCGTCGATCACGGCGAAGGCGCCCACCGGGAACCCGTGGGCTGCGAAAAATCCCTTCTCGCGCCGGCGGTCCTGTGCGACCGCGACCGCGGAACCCGCGGGGCGCACCACCACGCTCGCGGCAAGGGCATCCAGGGCCGCAGCCGGCGCGTTCTCGAATTCCGTGGTCACCGCGGCGCACGTGCGCGCGAGCTGGTCGAGCGCGGTGGGATCGGTGAATTCCGCCCGGAGGTGAGCGGTGGCGAATTCGGCCGCCGGCGCATGGGCATCGGGATCGAGGACCGTCACGCGATAGCCCAGGGTGCGCGCCGCCACGGTGAACATGCGGCCCAGCTGGCCGCCTCCCAGCAGCCCGAGCGTGGCGCCCGGCAGGATCACAGCACGTCGGGCAATTGCATCGCCGCCACCTGCTCGCGCAGTTTCTCGCGATAGTCGGCGAGCTTGCGCGCGAGCGTGGCGTCCGAGCCGGCGAGCAGGCTCACGGCGAAGAGTCCCGCGTTCGCCGCCCCCGCCTCGCCGATCGCGAAGGTCGCCACGGGAATGCCCTTGGGCATCTGCACGATGGAGAAGAGGGAGTCCTGGCCCGCGAGGTGGCGCGTGGGCACGGGCACGCCCAGCACCGGCAGCGTGGTCTTGGACGCGATCATTCCCGGCAGGTGCGCCGAGCCCCCGGCGCCGGCGATGATGCACGCGAGGCCGCGCCCGCGGGCCTGCTCGGCGTATTCGAACATCGTGTCGGGCGTGCGGTGCGCGGAGACCACTCGCGCCTCGTACGCGACCCCGAAATCCTTGAGGATGCGCGCCGCGTGCTGCATCACGTCCCAGTCGCTCTGGGATCCCATCACCACGCCCACCAGCGGCTTTTCGTCCATCGTCCCCGTCCCGTCGGAAGGCCCGCTCACGGTCAGTTCGCCAGCGCGCGGGCGTCGTCGAGCTGTCCGCGGTACGCGTCGTAGATGCGCCTGAGCGCTGTGGCCATGTCCACCTTCGGCGTCCAGCCCAGGTCCTTCATGGTGTTGGCGATCGCCGGGACGCGGTTCTGCACGTCCTGGTAGCCCTTGCCGTAGTACTCGCCCGAGGTCACGTCGAGGAGCTTCACCCGGGCGGCGTTCTCGCGGTATTCGGGGTAGGCCTTGGCCAGCTCGAGCATCATGGTCGCCAGTTCGCGCACCGAGTAGTTGTTCCTCGGATTGCCGACATTGTAGATCTGCCCGCTCGCCACGCCGTCCCGGTTCTCTATGATGCTCATGAGCGCGTCGATGCCGTCGTCGATGTAGGTGAAGGTGCGTTTCTGCCCGCCGCCGTCCACCAGCTTGATCGGCTCGCCGCGCACGATGTGGCCGAGGAACTGGGTGATCACGCGCGAGCTGCCTTCCTTGGGCGTCTGGATCGAGTCGAGTCCGGCGCCGATCCAGTTGAACGGACGGAAGAGCGTGAAGTCGAGCTGTCCCATGGAGCCGTAGGCGTAGATCACCCGGTCCATGAGCTGCTTCGAGCAAGCGTAGATCCAGCGCTGCTTGTCGATCGGCCCCAGCACGAGGTTGGACCGGTACGGGTCGAACTCCCCGTCGGCGCACATGCCGTACACCTCCGAGGTGGACGGGAAGAGGATGCGCTTGCCGTACTTCACGGCGCTGCGGATGATCGGCAGGTTGGCCTCGAAGTCGAGCTCGAAGACCTTGAGCGGCTCGCGCACGTAGGTGGCCGGGGTCGCGATCGCCACCAGCGGCAGGATCACGTCGCACTTGCGGATGTGGTACTCGATCCACTCCTTGTTGATCGTGATGTCGCCTTCGAAGAAATGGAAGCGTGGATTGGTCAGCAGGTCGGCGATGCGGTTGGAGCCCATGTCCATGCCGAACACCTCCCACCCGGTGTCGGCCAGGATGCGCTGCGAGAGGTGATGGCCGATGAAGCCGTTCACGCCGAAGATGCACAGTCTTTTCATTGATTTTCTCCGAGGCGGACGCCTTCGCGTCCGTAGCGCTCCAGAAACGATGGTACCGAGAGGGGGTGCCCGTCGAGGTCGGCATCGAGGATGCGCAGCGCCCCGCCGCGCTCGCAATCGGCCACGAGGCGGGCCTCGCCTTCGGCCCGCAGGCGCGCGGGCCGGGCTGCGGGCGCGTCCTCGAGCACGCGGGTGCGCAGCAGGCGCAGGCGATGCGTCCCGAGCATGGTGAAGGCGCCCGGATAAGGTGGGGCCACGGCGCGGACCAGGTCGTGGATCTGGCGTGCGCCCTGGGTCCAGTCGATGCGGCCGTCCTCGGGGCGGCGCGCCCCGAAGTAGCCGCCCTGCGCGAGGTCCTGCGCCGCGAGCCGCGCGGTGCCGTCGACGAGGCCCGGCAGGGCGCGATCGAGCACTACCTCGGCGGCCACCGTGACCTTGCGCATCACGTCGATCGCGAGGTCGTCGGGCAGGATCGGCACCGCCATCCGGTCGACGATGCGCCCGGCGTCGGGCTTGGCCACCATCTCGTGCAGCGTGGCGCCGGTCTCGCGCTCGCCGCGCAGCACCGCCCAATTCACCGGCGCGCGCCCGCGGTATTTCGGCAGGAGCGAGCCGTGCATGTTGTACACGCCGCGCCCGGCCGTTCGCAGGAGCGCGCCAGGCAGCATGCGCCGGTAGTAGAACGAGAAGATGAAATCGGGGGCGAGGGCCGCCACGCGCGCGGCGAGCTCGGGCGAGAGCGCGTCGTCGGGCGTGACGACATCCAGGTCGCGCTCGCGGGCGAGGCGCTCGACGCTCGCGAACCACGCGCCCTCGCCCGGGTCGTCGCGGTGGGTCACCACGAGGGGCACCTCCACGCCGTGGGCGAGGAGCACCGAGAGGCAGCGTACGCCCACGTCGTGGTAGGCGAAGACGACGGCGCGGCAAGCCATGTCAGTCGGTCTTCTCGAGCAGCGCCTGGATCACGTACCGGGGCCGCTCGCGCACCTGCTGGTAGATTCGGCCCACGTATTCGCCGATGAGGCCCAGGCCGAACAGCAGCACGCCGGTGAGGAAGAACTGCAGGATGTCGCGGTCCCAGATCACCCACAGGGTCACGTCGGTGCCCAGCAGCACGCGTTGGGCGATCACGACCACGTACACCCCGAGCGAGGCGAGCGAGACGAAGATGCCGAAGAGGGAGAAGAGCTGCAGCGGCAGCACCGAGAATCCCGTCACCAGGTCGAAGTTGAGGCGGATCAGCTTGTAGAGCGAGTACTTGGAGGCGCCCGCGTGGCGCTCCTCGTGCTCGACCTCGACCTCCGCGGGGCTGTGCGCGAAGGAATAGGCGAGCGCCGGGATATACGTGCTCACCTCGCGCGAGGCCCGGATCGCCTCGACGATGGGCCGGTCGTAGGCGCGCAGCATGCACCCCTGGTCGGTCATGTGGATGCGGGTGATGCGCTCGCGCAGCCGGTTCATCGCCTTGGACGCCCAGCGCCGCCACGCCGCGTCCCGGCGCATGCGCCGTATCGAGCCCACGTAGTCGTGGCCCTCGTCCATCTTGGCGAGCAGCTTCGCGATCTCCTCGGGCGGGTTCTGCAGGTCGGCGTCGAGGGTGACGATGCGCTCGCCGCGGCAGTATTCGAATCCCGCCATGATCGCCATGTGCTGGCCGAAGTTGCCGTTGAAGAGGATCACGCGCGTCACTTCGGGGCGCTTCTGGAACTGCTCGCGCAGGAGCGCGGCGGAACGGTCCCGGCTGCCGTCGTTCACGAACACCACTTCGTAGGTGACGGCGAGGGCGTCGAGCGCCGGGTACAGTCGCGCGAAGAGCGCGGGCAGCACCGCCTCCTCGTTGTAGACCGGGATCACCACCGACAGGCGCGGGTTGATCGCCAAGGTCACGCCGCCTTCCGGCGCAGCACGCGCCCCATCGCCGCGCACACCCGCTCCACGTCGGACT
>JAAOZZ010000140.1 GCA_012274175.1 Betaproteobacteria bacterium | reverse complement strand
GAATCCACGATCGCATGCCGGTGATCCTTCCCGTGGAGGCCGAGGACGCCTGGCTCGCCGGCGAGGCGATCGAGGCGTGCAAGCTCCTCACGCCCTACTCGGGCGCCATGGCCGTGCGGGCCGTGAGCCGGGTGGTGAGCAATTCGAAGGTCGACGTGCCCGAATGCCTGAACGACGCCGAGCCCGGGTGGGGCGCACAACAATCACTCCTCTAGCCGAAGGTGGCGCGAGTGTTGGCCGGGGTATCAACGCAGAGGCGCGCAGAGGATACGCAGAGGATACGCAGAGGAAATCCAAAGCAAAGCTGGCAATTCGAGACACTGCCACCAGTATCACGAAGCGATCGACGCCTTTGCTTTTCCTCTGCGTATCCTCTGCGATCCTCTGCGGTGAACACGCGGCTCAATACACCACTGACTCTTCCTCAGGCACGGAAACTCTCGACAGGGAAATGACCGAGCGCCGGTGCTTGGCGATATAGCTCACTAGTATCCGGTACACATCCGGGTCGAAATCGATCTCCGCGCTTGAGCGCGCGAGGTCCTCCAGCTCGTCCTCCGAGCGCGCGGTGCCGATGTGCGACCAGCGCTCGAAGACGTGGGCCTCATCGAGGCTGCCGTCGGGGTGGCGCTCGCGGATCGCGACGCGCCCCGGCCAGGGCCATTCCAGCAGTCGGTGATCGTGGAGCGCCGTGGCCAGGCGCAGGTTGTGCTGCTCCGGCGTTTCCTCGCCCAGGCACGCGCCGCGGCACTTGCGCACCTGGCGCGCGAAGCACGGGCCGCCGCGCTTCTCCCAGCCAAGCAGGCGCCAGCACAGTCCCTCCGCGGCCGCGATCTCCTCGAGCATCGCCTTCACGTGGGCCCTGGTGGCGAACGGCCCGTAGAGCGTCTCGGCGCCGTCCGCGCGCGCGCTCCAGTCGATGTCCTTCGCCTGCAGCACTTCCGGCGGGGAGCGCAGGCCCTCGAGGCGGATGAAGCATGCGTTCAACTTCCGGCGCAGGCGGTAGTTGTGCAGCGGCAGGAGCTCCTTCACCAGGCGCGCCTCCTTCAGCAGCGCGCCCAGCTCGCCCGCGGTGGGGTCCACCTCGATCCTCTGGATCTCGCCGGAGATGCGCACGTCGTTCGCGGAGCGGTAGTCGCCCGAGAAGTGCGAGCGGATGCGCTCGCGCAGGTTGACGCTCTTGCCGATGTAGATCGGCAGGTCGTTCACGCCGTAGAAGCGATAGACGCCCGGGCCCTCGGGCAGGCCTTCGAGCGCGTCGGCGGCGAGCTGCGGCGGCAGGCTCGGGATCTTCAGCAGCCGCTTGACCGCCGCCTCGACCTCCGCCGGGTCGCGGTCGCGATACACCACCTGGACGAAGCGCCACACGGCGCGCGCGTCCCCCAGGGCGGAATGGCGCCCGGCGCGCGCCGAGCCCGCCGGCGCGATCGCATCCTGCAGCCCGTGGCGCGCGATCAACGCGTCCAGCCCGTGGCCCACCGCCTCGGGATACAGGCGGCGCGAAAGGCGCACCGTGCACAGCACCTCCGCGCTGAACGCGATGTCGAGGCGGCGGAACTCGTTCTTGAGGAACCCGTAGTCGAAGCGCGCGTTGTGCGCGACGAAAAGATGCCCCTGGAGGCGCTCGAGCACCTCGCGGCGCAGCTCCGAGAAGGTCGGCGCGTCGCGCACCATCCCGTTGGTGATTCCGGTGAGCACCTGGATGTCCTCGGGAATCGTGCAGCCGGGATTCACGAGGGAGGACCATTCGTCGACGAACTCCCCCTCGGCCACCCGCACGATGCCGATCTCGGTGATGCGATCGCCCGTGGGCGTGGTGCCCGTGGTCTCGAGGTCGACGAAGGCGATGGCGGGGGCGAACATCAGGCAACGGACATCGGGGAGGGGATCGCGGCGGCCGTTCATTGTAGTGGATGCGCCGGCCCGGCGGACGGGGGGCGCGCGGTGAATGCGCCGAGCACCCGTAACGGGATAAAATGGTCGACTTTCCCGGAGTTTCCATGTCCCGCACCCGCGCCAAGTCCCCGCCCCGCCTCACCCGAGACGCCGAGCGCCTGATCGCCCTCGCCCTGGGGCTCAATGCCTCGGGCAGCCTCACGGAGGACCGGTACTGGGAGGCGCAGATGTCGGCACTGGTCGCGAAGCTGCTGGAGAACGGCAACGACGCGCCCATCGACGGGGCGCTCGACCACCTCTACCAGACCAACCTCGGCGCCTACGACACGCTGATCGAGCTGGTGGAGAACGAGTCGGAGTCGCTGGTCGCGATGCAGGCGGATCACGCCTGGCAGGCGCTGCTCGTGGCCGCGCCCATCGTGGCGTGGTCGAAGTACGCGATCCCGTCCGGCGCGATCGACCGCGACGAGGCCCAGGTGCTGCGCGTACAGCTGCAGGCCCACGTGCTCGCGGAAGGCGCGCGCGTGACGCTCGTGCCGTACCTTTATTCGATCGACCAGCTGCCGCGGCATTTCTCGGAGCTGCGCCGGCTCGCCGCGAAGCTCGCCGATTCCGCGATCGCCCAGGAGCCGCCGAAGGTGGACCTCGCGCGGCTCCCGGAGACCGCGAACCTGCTCGCCGACACGCGCTTCCTGGTCGCGTGCGCCGTGGTTCCACGGGGCGGCGCGCTCTTCCGCTGGCAGGAGGACGCATCGGGCCACGCCGGGCGCGCCGGCAGCCTCGAGCAATGGATCGCCCAGGCGCGCCCCACCCTGGCGAAGCTGCTGCCGGGATGCGTGTTCGAGTGCCTGCTGCCCGACGCCTACTACGTGAACTGCCGCGAATCGGACCGCCGCGTGCGCCCCTTCGGCATTCGCGCCGCGGTGGCCTTCCTCGAGAACGCGATGAAGGTGAAGCCCGCGGAACTGCAGGCGGTGGTCGCCGGCTTCGGCGAGGAGCGCGTGGACGAATACCGCATCTCGTTCTCCCTCCCGGGAGACTCCGAGGTGGCGCACGGCGTCGTGTGGCCGCTCTACGGCCGCGAGGATGAGTCGGTCCATCCGGGTCCTCTGGACGAGGTCGTGGCCCAGCTCACCGAGAGCGGCGTCACCGAGCTGAAGAAGCTCCCCGGCACCTTCACGCCCGAATACTGCGAGGACTGCGGCGCCCCGCTCTTCGCCAACGCCGAAGGCGAAATCGTCCACGCCGAGCTTCCCGAAGAAGCCGACACGCAGGCGGCACACTTCCACTAGGAAATCGGGGACAGACCCCCATTT
>JAAOZZ010000139.1 GCA_012274175.1 Betaproteobacteria bacterium | reverse complement strand
GTTGTATACCGTGTCGAGCAGCGTCTCCCCCTTCGA
Source organism: Betaproteobacteria bacterium (assembly GCA_012274175.1). GTDB lineage: Bacteria > Pseudomonadota > Gammaproteobacteria > Burkholderiales > Usitatibacteraceae > Usitatibacter. Next base: position 2,524 of record JAAOZZ010000139.1, on the reverse strand, counting down.
GGTGGAGGAGGCGCCGACGTTCAGGTTGATCACGTCCGCCGACAGCCGCTTGGCCGCGATCTCGAAGGTGGTCCGGGTGCGCGTGGAGCCTTCGAAGAAGACGTTGAAGATGGACTTGCCGCGCAGGAGCGGCACTTTCTTCACGTCGCGCTCGCTCACCGACACGAACTGGTCGGCGGTGTCGAGGATGCGGCGGATGAGCGGCGCGGGCAGCCCCTCGGTGGTGAGCAGGTGGCGCAGCGTGCCGTCGGCGGCGACCTGCAGGCCCGCGCTCATGAGGGCCTCTTCACGGCCGCGAGCCGCAAGCGACCGTTCTCGTTCGACAGCACCAGCTCCTCGTCCGCCGCGACCTCGACGCTCGCGCCCGAGAAGTCGGCGCACACCGGAAGCTCCCGCCCGCCGCGGTCGGCGAGGACCGCCAGGCGCACCGCGCGCGGACGGCCGAAATCGAACAGCTCGTTCAGCGCGGCGCGGATGGTGCGCCCGGTGTAGAGGATGTCGTCCACCAGCACGATCTCGCGGCCGTCGACGGGAAACGGGATCTGGCTGCGGCGGGCCTCGCGGTGCAGGCCGATGCGCCCGAAGTCGTCGCGGTGCAGCGTGACCGCGAGCGTCCCCACGGGCACGGCGAGGCCCAGGGCGCTATGCAGGCGCTCGGCCACCCACGCGCCGCCCGTGTAGATGCCCACGAGGGCCGCATCGGCCGCGAGCTTGCCGCGCATCTGCCGCGTGAGCGCCTCCACGAGGGCTTCGGGGTCAGGCAGCGGGGCGCCCATGGGCCTCCGGCTCGTCGAGATAGCTTTGCAGGATCAGGGCCGCGGCGAGCGCGTCGACGTCGCCTTCCCGTGTCGCCCGGGTGCGGCTGCCGCGCAACTCGGCTTCGGCGGTAGCGGATGTGAGGGTCTCGTCGACGTACACGACAGGCGCCCCGTAGCGCGCCGCGAGGCGGCGCCCGAACTTCTGCGCGAGCTTGGCCACCTCGTGCTCCGCCCCGTCCGAGTGGCGCGGCAGTCCCACGACGAAGGCCGCCGGTTTCCACTCGTGCACCAGGGCGTCGATCGCGCGCAGGCGCGCCTCGGTGGCCGATTCCACGATGGCGCCCAGGGGGCTCGCGATGCGCGTCGAGGTCTCGCCCACGGCGACTCCGATGCGCCGCGCGCCGAAATCGAATCCGAGCAGGGTTCCGGAAACCGGCGCGGGCTGCGGGAAAGCCGCGGGGGTCGCGGACCGGTCGCCGGGCACGGACATCACGCGTGTCCCGCCTCCTCGGAGAGGTTGGCCGCGTTCACGCCCAGGACCTGCATCGCCGCGTCGTAGCGCGATTCGGGGGCAACGTCGAAGATGAGGTCGATGCCCGCGCGGACCGTGAGCCAGCCGTTGCGCCGGATCTCGTCCTCGAGCTGGCCCGGAGCCCAGCCGGCGTAGCCGAGGGCCACCAGCTTCTGGCGCGGCCCGCTGCCCGCCGCCATCGCCTCCAGGATGTCGCGGGAGCTCGTGAGGCCGACCTCGCCCACGGGCAAGGTCGACTTCCACGCGCCGACCGGGCGGTGCAGCACGAAGCCGTGGTCGAACTGGACCGGGCCGCCGAAGAACACGGGTTGGGCGCCCAGGTCGGCATCCGCGAGCGGGATCTCCACCTGGCGGAACAGGGTGTCCAGGGTCACGTCGATGGGCCGGTTCACCACGATCCCGAGCGCCCCGCGCTCGTTGTGCTCGCAGACGAAAGTGAGGGTTCGGGAAAAGTTCGGGTCCGACATCGCCGGCATGGCGATGAGGAAGTGGCTGGTGAGGTTGATCGTTTGCATGGGCCACCGGTCGCGCATTTTAATCCTTCGCGACGTTTGGCTCAAATGGTCCCCGGGGGGTTGCGCGCCCGCCCGGGAGCGCCATTCGCCGCGGCCGGGACCGCCCGGCGCCGCCACTATTCCGAGACCATCTGCTGCGCGCGCGTGAAGGTCCAGGTGCGGGTGATGTGCAGGATGTCCGTATCCACGCGGATGTTGGCGGGAAAGCGCTCGAAAGGGGCGGCCAGCCGCACGATGCGCAACGCCGCGTCGTCGAGGACCTTGTGCCCCGAGGAGCGGTTGATCTCGACCGACTCCACCTCGCCGTCGGCCTTGATCGCCACCGTGAGCTGGAGGGAGCCGTAGAGCTTGCGCGCCTTGGCTTCCCGGGGGTAGTTGAGGTTGCCGATGCGCTCGATCTTCAGCCGCCAGTTGTCCACGTACTGCGCGAAGCGGTATTCGGAGGTCCGCGCGCCGACGAACCTGCGCTTGGGCCGCTCCTGGTAGGCCTGGAAGTCACGCCGGATCTGGGCTTCCAGGCGCGCGATCTCGAGGCTCTTTTGCACCAGGTCGCGCGCCGCGGCATCGGGCTTGGCGGCGCCGCGCGCCTCGGGCTCGATCGTGGCCACCACGGCCTTCGCCTTGACTTGCGTCATGAGCTCCTTGGCTTCGGATTCGAGCTGGCGCATCCGGCTTTCGGCCGCGTGCAGCTCCCGGCTCGGATCGCGCGCCTCGAGGGC
>JAAOZZ010000138.1 GCA_012274175.1 Betaproteobacteria bacterium | reverse complement strand
TGCCCGGCCGCCTCGACCTCGCCTATGGACCCCACGCGCGCCATCGCATCGACCTCTTCCCCGCGGCCAACGCCCGCGGCACGCTCGTGTTCATCCACGGCGGCTACTGGCGCTCGCTCGACAAGGACATGTTCTCGTGGCTCGCGGCCCCGTGGGTCGCGGCGGGCGTGAACGTGGCGCTGCCGCGCTACCGCCTGTCTCCCGAAGCGCGCATCGAGGAGATCGTGGACGACGCCATCGACGCGGTGAACTGGCTCTTCGCCCACGGCGAGCGCGAAGGCGTTGCGATGGAACGCGTGGTGGTCGCCGGGCACTCCGCGGGCGGCCACCTCACGGCGGCGCTCTTCGCCGCACCGGTACCGCGCCTGCAGTTCGATCCGGCGCGCATCGTGGGCGGCGTTCCCATCAGCGGCGTGTTCGATTTCGAGCCGCTCCTGCACTTCGGCTTCAACGCGGACTTCCGCCTCGATCGCGCGGCGGTCGAACGCCTGGACCTTGCCGGCCGGCCGCGCGCGGTCCGCGCCCCGCTCGTCGTGGCCGCGGGTGCGGACGAAAGCGGCGAATTCCGGCGCCAATCGCGCCTCCTCGCTCAGGCGTGGAAGCCCCAGGTGCGATCGCTGCTCATGCTGCCGGGGCTGCACCACTTCAGCGTGGTCGATGCGTTCGCCGAGCGCGGCCAGCCGCTCCACGAAGCCGCCCTCGCGCTATTCGACTGAAAGGATCCGCCCGGTGGATGCACCCGACCTGTCCAAGCTTTCCATCGACCGCGCAACCCGATCGGTCGCGCCGCGCAGGCGAAGGCGCTGGGTGAACGGGTGGACCATCGGCGCGGCGGTGCTGCTCGCCATCGGGGGACTCGTCGCCTATCGCGCGTCCACCGCGCCCCCCGCGGTGGAGACGGCCAACGTCACCACCGCGTATCCCACCCAGTCGATCACCGTGCTCAACGCCACGGGGCGCGTGGTCGCGTGGCGCAAGGCCGCGGTGTCCACCAAGGCCACGGGGCTGCTCGAGTGGCTGGGCGTACAGGAAGGCACGCGGGTGAAGGAAGGCCAGGTGATCGCGCGCCTCGAGAACAAGGACGTGGCCGCCGCGCGGGATTCGGCCGCCGCCAACACCGTGGCCGCGCGCGCGAACCTGCAGCAGGGCGAGGCGGAGATGCGGGACGCGCAATCGAGCTACGAGCGCACGCTCGACCTCTACGGGCGCAAGTTCATCTCCGAATCCGCCCTCGACACCGCCCGGGCGCGCCTGGACAAGGCGAAGGCGTCGGTCGCGAGCCTGCAGGCGGCGATCGGCGTGGCGGACGCCAACGCGCGCCAGGCGCAGGTCGCTTACGAGCAGACGCTGATCCGCGCGCCTTTCGACGGCATGGTGCTCACCAAGAACGCCGACATGGGCGACATCATCACGCCGTTCTCCTCGGCCACGGACTCCAAGGGAGCGGTGGTGAACATGGCCGACATGGGCACGCTCGAGGTGGAGGCGGACGTGTCGGAGTCCTCCATCGCGAAGATCCAGCCGGGCATGCCCACGGAGATCCAGCTCGACGCCTATCCGGACCTGCGCCTTGCGGGCACCGTCTCCCGCATCGTGCCCACCGTCGACCGCAGCAAGGCGACACTGCTGGTGAAGGTCTCTTTCGTGGAGAAGGACCCGCGCGTGCTGCCCGACATGAGCGCCAAGGTGGCGTTCCTGTCCCGCGTGCCCACTCCCGAGGAGCGCAAGCCCGTGGTCGCGGTGCGCCCCGAGGCGATCGCCCGGCGCGGCGAGCGCAGCGTGGTCTTCGTGGTCGACGAACACGACGAGGTGAAGCAGGTCGACGTGGGCACTCCCACCAAGGTGGGGGACCTGATGCAGGTGGCGGGCGTGAAGGCGGGCGACAAGGCGGTGTTGAACCCGCCCGCGAAGCTGCGCGACGGCGCCAAGATCGCGCCGGCGAAGAAATAACCGATGACGGCTTCTCCGACCCGGGCACCCCCTCCCGAAGGAGCGGGAGAAGCGGGGGGCGCGATCCGGCCGATCGTCGCCATCGCGCACCTTTCCAAGAGCTACCGCCGCGGCGACCAGGTGGTGCCCGTGCTGCGCGACATCACGCTCGACATCCCGCCCGGCGACTTCATCGCGCTGATGGGTCCGTCGGGCTCGGGGAAGTCGACGCTCCTGAACCTCATCGCCGGCATCGACAAGCCCGACGCGGGCGAGCTGCGGGTGGACGGCGAGGACATCACGCGGCTTGCCGAGGCCGAGCTCGCCGACTGGCGGGCGGCCCACGTGGGTTTCGTGTTCCAGTTCTACAACCTCATGCCGGTGCTCGACGCGTTCGAGAACGTGGAGCTGCCCCTGCTGCTCACCTCCCTCGGCAAGCGCGACCGGCGGGAACGGGTGGAGACCGCCCTCGCCCTCGTGGGCCTTTCCGATCGCATGGACCACTATCCGAACGAGCTTTCGGGCGGACAGCAGCAGCGGGTGGCGATCGCGCGCGCCTTCATCACCGACCCCACCATCATCGTGGCCGACGAGCCCACGGGCGACCTGGACCGCAAGAGCGCCGAGGACATCCTGGGGCTGCTGCGCAGGCTCAACTCCGAGATGGGCAAGACCGTCATCATGGTGACTCACGACCGGCACGCGGTCGAGAGCGCGCGCCACGTCACCCACCTCGAAAAGGGCGAGCTCGTGGCGGGCGACGGGGAAAAAGTAACCTGACCCCTTTTATTCGCCCATGTACTTCAAGCTCGTATTCAAGAACATCTTCCGCCACCGATTGAGGAGCCTGCTCACGATCGTGGGGCTGGTGGTGGCGATCCTCGCCTTCGGGCTGCTGCAGACGGTGGTGCACGCGTGGTACGCGGGGGCGGACATGGCTTCGACCACGCGCCTCATCACGCGCAACGCCACGTCCCTCGTGTTCCCGATCCCGATCTACTACCGCGAGCGCATCAAGGCGGTGGACGGGGTGAAGGCGGTGGCGGTGTCCAACTGGTTCGGCGGCATCTACAAGGACCAGTCCTTCGGCAACTTCTTTCCGCAGTTCGCCGTGGACCACGACATCTGGTTCGACCTCTACCCGGAATTCCGGACGCGGCCCGACGAGCTCCTCGCGTGGAAGAAGGACCGCTCCGGGGCCATGGTCGGCCGGCAGTTGGCCGACCAGCACGGCTTCAAGGTGGGCGACGTGATCGCGCTGAAGGGCGCGATCTTTCCCGGCACCTGGGAGTTCACCGTGCGCGGCATCTTCGAGCCCCGCGACGACACCACCATCACGCGCCAGATGTACTTCCACTGGGATTACCTGAACGAGCGCATGAAGCAGCTCTTTCCCAAGCGCGCCGAGTACGCGGGCCTCTTCATCGTGCAGATCGCCGACCCGGGGCGCGCCGCGGAGATCAGCCGCACGATCGACCGCGAGTTCAAGAATTCCCTCGCCGAGACGCTCACCGAGACGGAGAAGGCGTTCCAGCTGGGCTTCGTCGCCCAGACCGAGACCATCGTGATGGCGGTGCGCATCGTCTCGTTCGTGGTGATCGTGATCATCTTCGCGGTGGTGGCCAACACCATGGCGATGACCGCGCGGGAGCGCATGGCGGAATACGCAACACTCAAGGCCCTGGGCTTCGGGCCGGGCTTCGTGGCCGGGCTCATCGGCGGGGAATCGGTGATGATCACGGTCCTGGGGGGCTTGCTCGGGATCCTCGCGACCTTTCCCGTGGCGGCCGTCTTCAAGTCCCTGCTGGGATCGATGTTTCCCGTGTTCCAGGTGGCGCCCGGCACCGTCGCGATGCAGGCCGCGGCGGCCGTGGGCGTGGGCGTGCTCGCGGGGCTGGCACCCGCGATCCGCGCCGGCCGGGTGAAGATCGTCGACGGGCTGAGGTACATCGGATGAGGCCCGCGCGGTGAAGATCCCCATCTCCTACGTCTTCCGCAACCTCTGGACGCGCAAGCTCACCACCCTGCTCACCGCGGGCGGCATGGCGCTCGTGGTGTTCGTGTTCGCCGCGGTGCTGATGCTCGACGCGGGCCTCAAGCGCACGCTGGTGTCCACCGGCTCCTACGACAACGCGATCCTGCTGCGGCAATCGGCGCAGACCGAGATCCAGAGCTCGGTGTACCGCGACCAGGCCTCGCTCATCGAGACGCTGCCCGAGGTGGCGCGCGACGTGGACGGCACCCCCCTCGTCTCGAAGGAGACGATCGTGCTCACCCAGATCTCGAAGAAGGGCGACGACCGGCCCGCCAACGTGGTGGTGCGCGGGCTGCCGCTCGTGGGCGTGAAGATCCGCCCCCAGGTGAGGATCGTCGACGGGCGCATGTTTCGCCCCGGCACCTCCGAGATCATCGTGGGACACGGGATCTCGGAGGGCTTCGAGGGCGTGGGCATCGGCGAGCGCCAGCGCTTCGCCGGGCGCGAGTGGACCGTGGTGGGCGTCTTCGACGCGAACCGCTCCGGCTTCGATTCCGAGATGTGGGGCGACGTGGACCAGATGATGCAGGCGTTCCGGCGCGCGGCCTATTCGTCGGTGATCGTGCGGCTGCGCAACCCCTCGGATTTCGATTCCTTCGCCCGCCGGGTGGGAGAGGACCAGCGCCTCGTGCTCGACGCGAAGCGCGAGCCCCTCTTCTACGAGGAGCAATCGAGGACCCTGTCGACGTTCATCAGCTACCTGGGCATCACGCTGTCGATCATCTTCTCCATCGGGGCCATGATCGGCGCCATGATCACCATGTACGCGGCGGTGGCCAATCGCACCTCCGAGATCGGCACGCTGCGCGCCCTGGGCTTCCGCCGCTCGAGCATCCTCGCCGCGTTCCTCGCGGAGTCGATCCTGCTCGCGGCGGCGGGCGGGCTCGCGGGCCTCGTCCTCGCCTCGTTCCTGCAGGCCTTCACCATCACCACCATGAACTGGCAGTCCTTCAGCCAGCTCGCGTTCGGCTTCGACCTCACCCCGCGCATCGTCCTCATGACCCTCATCTTTTCCCTGGCGATGGGGCTGGTGGGCGGGTTCCTCCCGAGCGTGCGCGCCGCGCGCCTGGAGATCGTCGATTCGCTGCGGGCCGCGTGACATGGAGCGCATCGTCGCCACCTATCGCATCGCCGCGCCGCAAGGCGAGGCGCGAGCGCGGGCGAGCGCCCTCGCCGCCGAGCAGAGCGTGGAAATGCCCCTCGCGGCCATCGCCGACGCAACGGTGCTGCGGGAAATCGTGGCCACGGTGGAATCGATCCGCCCCGGCGACGGCGCCTTCGAGGTCGACCTGGGAATCGCTCCCGCCACCACGGGCATGGAAGCCTCGCAGCTGCTCAACATGCTCTTCGGCAACTGCTCGCTGCAGCCGGAAGTGGAGCTGGTGGACGTCTGGTTTCCCGCGGAATTCCTGACTGGCTTTCCCGGGCCGCGCTTCGGCATCGAGGGCATCCGAGCCGTCTCCGGCGTCGCCGGCCGCCCGCTCACCTGCACGGCGCTCAAGCCCCAGGGCTCGCCGGTCGCGCACCTCGCGCGCCTCGCCCATACGTTCGCGCTCGCGGGCATCGACGTGGTGAAGGACGACCATGGCCTCGCCAACCAGGCCTTCTCGCCTTTCGCCCAGCGCGTGCCCGCGGTGCAGCGGGCGATCGGCGAGGCGAATCGCGCGACGGGCGGGCGCACGCTCTACGCGCCCACGTTCTCCGGCGGCCCGGCAGCGCTGCGCTCGCAGGCGCGCATCGCGAAGGACTGCGGCGTGCGGATGGCCCTGGTGGCCCCGATGCTGGTGGGTGTTGCGGCGTTCGTCGAGCTTCTCGCGGAGCTCGACATCCCGGTGATGGCCCATCCCGCGTTCGGGGGCGCCGCGCGCATCGCACCGCCGCTGCTTCTGGGAAAGCTCTTCCGGCTCTTCGGCGCCGACGCCACGATCTTCCCGAACCACGGCGGGCGCTTCTCGTACGGCCGCGCGACCTGCATGGACATCGCCGCCGCGGCCCGGTCGCCGTGGCAGGACCTGCGCCCAACGCTGCCGGTGCCCGCGGGCGGCATGAGCGTCGAGCGCGTGCCCGAGATGATCGAGGGCTACGGCCGCGACACGATGCTGCTGATCGGCGGGGCGCTCCTCGCCGCGGGCGACCGGCTGCTCGAGCGCGCCCGCGAGTTCGTGGCCGCAGTGCGATGAGCGCGCTCCATTCCACGTAAGATCCTCGCGATGGACCCGAAGGCGAAACCCCTCATCCGCAAGCGCACCGGCGACTATCGCTGGCAGGAAGTGGACGTGCTGCGGTACAAGCAGGAAGGCTCGGCGCCGTTCCAGGACGTGACGCGGCAAGTGCTCTTCGACGTGACCGACCCACCCTCGCAGCTTCGCTACTTCGAGGTGGCGCCGGGCGGATGGACCACCCTCGAGCGCCACGAGCACGTGCACGCGGTGATGGTGATCCGCGGCCGCGGCCAATGCCTCGTGGGCGACGAGGCCTGGGAGATCGGCATGCACGACCTGGTGAGCGTGCCCGCGATGACGTGGCACCAGTTCCGCGCCGCCGCCGACGCGCCCCTCGGCTTCCTCTGCCTGGTGTCCGCCGAGCGCGACCGTCCGCAGCTGCCTTCCCCCGAGGAGGACGAGGTGATTGCGCGGCCGCTGCAAGGCAAGCCCGTGGACAGCGGCTCGCGCTAGGCGAGCGTCGCCGCCCTAGTCGCGGATGTCCTGCAGGAACCACTCGGTCGGAATCTCGCGCCCCAGGCCCGCGGCGCGCGCGAGCTCGTAGACCTTTCCCGCGACGGCGTGGAATTGCGCGCCCTGCAGGTTGCCGCGCTCCGACCACGTGATCTGCGCGGAGGAAACGCGCCCGCGCTTTGCTTCCCCCGGCTTCGCACCCTCCATCAATTCGGCGAGGTAGACCGCCTTGGCGGGCAGGGCCACGCCGTGGGCGCGTCCCTTGGGCCGGTTGCGGCTGGCACCCGGAGCGTGGGGGCGCGCCCTCCACGTGAGGTACTCGTCGGCGAGTGCCACGTCCTCCAGGCCCTCGGGCGAGGGCGCGTTGCCGAAGCGCAGGTACACGTCGACGCGCTCCAGGCTCGCGGGATCCAGGCGCCCGCCGCCGCCCACGTTGATCACGTGGGTGCCGGGCTCGAGGCGGCGACCGTCGATCACCGGCACCGCGGAGTTGGTGAGGGCCGCGACGATGTCCGCGCCGCGATAGATTTCCTCGGGTGCATCGCATGGGACCGCCTCGATCCCGTGGCGGGAGGCCATCTCGCGCGCGAACGCTTCGCGGTTGGCCTTCGTGGGGCTGAACACCTGCAGGCGCTCGATGGGCCGCACGCACCGCAGCGCCTCCACGTGGGAGCGCGCCATGCCCCCCGAGCCCAGCATGCCCAGCACGCGCGCGCCCTCTCTCGCCATGTACTTCGCGCCGATCGCGCCGTCGGCCCCCACGCGCATGTGCTGCAGCACGCCGTCGTTCACGATCGCGAGGGGCTCGCCGGTCTCGATCGCCGTGAGCAGGATGAGGCCGCAGTACAGCCCCGGGCGCATGCAGTACTTCTCCTCGGTGACCACGCCGCCCGCCTCGCGCTCGTAGACCACGTCGGACTTCATGCGGATCGCGAAGTATCCCGCGGTGGAGCCGCCCTCCATGGTTCCCCAGCGGTAGGTCTTGCGCGCGTCACTCGTGGGAACGTGGATGTCGATGCGCGGGCGGCACACCCCTTCGCCCCGGGCGAGGTCGCGATAGGACCCCTCGAGAGCCTCGATCGTCGCCTCCATGGTGAGCACGCGCGCGACCGTCGCGTTGTCGATGAGCAGCGTCATGGCTCGCAACTCTGGCGATCGCGGCCGCCCAAGTCAAATCGGGGACAGACCCCGATTTTCAGCCGGCGTCGGCGCGCTCGAGGGCTTCGGCGAGCGCGGTGAGCTGGGCGGCTTCGGCGTCGGAGACGGCGCAGAACGTCATGCCGCGGTGCGTCCAGCGCACGAGCGAGTAGCCCTGGCGCGCCTTGATGCTGGGTGCGGCATCGGGTGTTGCCGGCTCCGGCCACACGAACACGTTGATCACGTGCAGCCGGTAGCGATAGGTGAGGGCCGCCACGGCACGGCCGCCCACGTAGTCGAGCCTGCCCCCGGTCAGCGTGAAGCCCGCGGCGGCGAGGTCGTGCACCGGCGGCGAGAAATCGAGCTTGCCGGTGAACCAGGGCTTCACGGTGTGCTGATCTGAAGAGACCACGTCGTTCAGGTGCCCGGCCATGAGCGAGCGCACGTGGGCCGTCACGACGTCGCGCGCAAGCAGGTCCCGGGGCGAGGGACGGGCCTGGAAAAGCGCCAGGTTCCAGCTCACGAGGGCCACCGCGGCGAACGCCACGCCGAACGAAAGCGCGCGCCACAACGCGGGCACGCGCGAGGCACGCGCCTCGGCCGCGAGCGAGGCGTGAACGCGCGCGCGCAGCTCGGCGGGCGCGCGATGGTAGGTCGCGTCGCGGGCGATCATCGGCTCCTCGGCGCCGTCTTCCCGGGTGCTCATCTCACGATGCCTTTCGCATGCGGATCTCGATCGTCTTCCTCAGCAAATCGCGTCCGCGCGCGAGCCGCGACATGACGGTGCCCAAGGGAATCCCCGCGATGGCGGCGATCTCCTTGTAGCTCAAATCCTCCAGCTCGCGCATCACCAGCACTTCCCGGTAGCCCACGGGCAGCTCCTCCAGCGCCTGGTTCACGAGCTTGCGGTTGGCGCTCTGCAGCAGGATCACTTCCGGGTTCGATTCCGCGGGCGCGGTGTGGCCCGCGCTTTCCATGTCCGCGGAGAGCGCCCCGGCGTCGTCCAGGGCCACGATCTCGCCGGGCCGGTTCTTCTCGAGCCACGAGTAGCCGGCGTTGCGCACGATCGCGAGCAGCCACGCCCGCGCATCGGTCCCGCGCAGCCCCTCGAAGTAGCGGAACGCGCGCAGGTAAGCCTCCTGCACGACGTCCTGGGCGTCGTGGTCGTTGCGCGTGAGCCACCGCGCCAGGTTGTAGGCGGCGTCGAGGTGCGGGAGCACGCTCTTCTCGAAGCGCGCGAGGCGGGTCATGGACATTCCACGGTGTTGATCGCCGCCGCGGCGGATTTATTCCCGCGGAATGCCCATTATGGACGGAATATTCCGGACGCTCGGCCGGTATTGCAGGTACGAGGCGCCCCGCCTCCCACCAGGAGAACCCATGAAGATCGATCGCAGGCAGTTCCTCAAGCTCTCCGCCGCGGGCGGCGGGGCCGTGTTCGCCTCGAGTCTCGCAGGCTGCGCCGGCATGGCCGCCGGGGGCCGGGATTTCTACTTCGTGCAGCTCTCCGACGCCCACTGGGGCTTCAACGGGCCCGCGGTGAATCCCGACGCGCGCGGCACCCTGCCCAAGGCGGTGGCGGCGGTGAACGCGCTCCCCATCGAGCCCGATTTCGTCTTCTTCACCGGGGATCTCACCCACACCACGGACGATCCCATCGAGCGGCGCAAGCGCATGGGGGAATTCAAGGAGATCGCCTCCGGGCTGAAGAACAAGAACGTGCGCTTCATTCCCGGCGAGCACGACGCATCCCTCGACCACGGCAAGGCGTGGATGGAGTTCTTCGGCGAGACCCACTACTCGTTCGACCACAAGGGCGTGCACTTCGTCGCCGTGGACAACGTGTCCGATCCCGCCGCGCGCATCGGCGACGAGCAGCTCGCGTGGCTCGCGGCCGACCTCGCGCGCCAGCCGCGCGATGCGCGCATCGTGGTCTTCACCCACCGCCCGCTCTTCGACCTGGCGCCCCAGTGGGACTGGGCCACGCGGGACGGCGCCCAGGCCATCGCGATCCTCGAGCCGTTCCAGAACGTGACCGTGTTCTACGGCCACATCCACCAGGAAAACCACCACATGACCGGGCACATCGCGCACCACTCGGCCAAGTCCCTGATCTTCCCGCTGCCCGCCCCCGGTTCGCAGCCCAAGCGGGAGCCCGTCAAGTGGGACGCTTCGCAGCCCTATCGCGGACTGGGCTTCCGCGAGGTGCAGGCCGAGAAGCAGGGACCGAAGTACGCGATCGCCGAGATGCCGGTGGTGAAGTCATGACGGTGGATCGCCATCGCCGGCGCGCGCTCGCCTCGGGCGCGGCCCTGCTCGCCGCCGCTGCCCTGGGCGCGGGCGTTGCCGCACGGGGCGCGGAGCGCGTGATCCACGTCTCCGCGCGCCGCTTCGCCTACACGCCCAACCGGATCGAGCTGAAAGTGGGCGAGCCCGTGGTCTTCGAGCTGGTGACCGAGGACATCGTGATGGGATTCAGCATCCCGGATTTCAAGATGCGCAGCGACATCGTGCCGGGCAAGACGATGCGGGTCCCACTCACGCCCGACAGGGCGGGCACATTCATCTTCCTCTGCGACATCTTCTGCGGCGAGGGTCACGAGAACATGAACGGCCAGCTCGTCGTGAGCTGAGTCACCCGAGGGCCCGGCGCGCCTGCTCCTGGAGCGCGCGCCAGGAGCGCTCCCATTCGCCCGCCCGGGGCGTGGTCCGGGCGATCGTCTTCACGATCGCCTCGAGCGAGCCGATGCGCGCGACCACGGCGTCGTATTCCGAGCCGTAGACCAGCTCCACCTTCCGGTCGCGGCAGACTCCGATGCAGGGTTGCGGAGCGTCGATCTTCCCGCAACCGACGCACTCCCAGGCCTTGAGCCGCTCGATTGCCATGCGTACGCCCCCCGGAATCCCCGATGGGGCCACGATAGCGCCGCCGGGGGGCCGCGCCTTTGACGCGCCGCAAGCGCCGCGCGTAGCTCGCGAGCCACAGGAGAAAAATGGGTCGCGGCGCGATATGTAACAAATTGCTGTTCCGGACCACCGCTACGCCCCAGGGACGTTAACGATGTTACAGGTACGACGGCACTCCAGGCGTTGAGGCCTGTCCCACAAGCACGAGTCATTGCAAGGAGAAGCAAAATGTTGAAGAGACCCCTGATGATCGCAACGACCGCCGCGGCGCTCGCCGTGGCCACGCTCTCGACCCAGGCCGGCGCGGCGGACCCCGTCGCGGGCGCGCTGATCGGCGGCGGCATCGGCGCGGCGATCGGCCACAGCGCGGGCGGAAGGAACGGCGGAGTGGTGGGCGGAGTACTGGGCGCCATCGTGGGCTCGAGCATCGCCGCGGATTCGAACGGCTACTACGACCGCGGCTATGGCCCGGCCTACGACGAAGGCTATTACGCGCCGCCCCCCCGGGCATACTACGAGCCCGCGCCCGCGTATTACGAGCCGGCCCCGGCGTACTACTACGAGTCCGCGCCGGAGTACTACGGCCCGTCGATCGTGTTCAGCTCCGGCTATGGCGGACGCGGCTGGCGCGGCCACGAGTCCCGGGAGTGGCACGGCCACGGCGGCGGCGGGCACCGCCACGGCCGCTGACCGGCGGACCTACTAGCGCGTGATCGTCACGAGCACGCTGCAAGGAGCGTGCTCGATCAGCGTCTTGGACACGGAGCCGCGCCACCAGCGCGCGGCCCAGCTGTTCAGGTGCTTGTGGCCGACCACGATGAGGTCCGCGTCCACGCGCCGCGCGTATTCCGTGATCTCGTCCACCGGGTCGCCCACGAGCACTTCTCCCTTGGCCTGGTGCCCCGATTCGCCGAGCCGGCGCAATCCTTCCATGAGGACGCCCTCGTACTGCTTGCGCTCGGCTTCTTCCACCTTCGCGTCGTACACGAAACCTTCCCCGCCCACGAAGGCGGCGGGCGGAGGCATCACCGCGACCAGGAAGACCTCGGAATGGGCGAGCTGCGCGATCTCGTCGCAGTCGAGCAGGGCCTTCTGGCCCGGCTGGGAGCCGTTGTAGGCGAGCAGGATGCGCTTGTACATGGGTTCTCCCCGGGTGGACGCCGTCGTGCCGCGCCCATATTACCCACCTTTCCCGCAGCTCAGAATTTCGGGATGCGCAGCGTCTTGCTGATCATGAGCGTGCCCGAGAGCACGAAAACGAGCGCGAGCGGGTGCAGCTCCCAGCCGAGGGACCAGGAGCCCCCATACAGGGCATCCCCCAGCCGGCCGTGCCAAGCGGCCCACGCGAGCACGGCCGTCAGCACCACGCTCGTGGGGATCGGCGTGCCCTCGAAGTAGCGCACCTTGTCGGCGCCCTCGGCGAGCGCTTCGGCGGTCACGTTGTAGCGCGCGAGCCGGCTCACCCCGCAGCAGACGAAATAGCCCAGGGCCACGCAGTCCCAGCCGCCTCGCAGTCCCGCCGCGAACGCGAGCGCGGCGGGCGCCACGCCGAAGGAGATCACGTCGGCCAGGGAATCGAGCTCGCGGCCGAAGACCGAGTGCTGCTGTCGGGATCGGGCGACGCGCCCGTCGAGGACGTCGAACGCGAACGCGGCGGGCGCCATGGCGGCGGCCAGCAGGAAATGCACCGTGGAACCGCTCGCCACATGGAGCATGGCAAGGAACACGCCCGCCACCCCGCACGCCGCGTTGGCGAGCGTGATGAAGTCGGCGAGGTGGAACTCCCGCAGCATCGAGAAGTGGCGCGGGCGTCCGGATGGTGCGCTCATGGCACCGATAGTATCCCAGCCCCCGGCCTGAACCGCCCGCCGCGCGCGCAGTCACAGTCCCACGACGGCCGCGGCACCTCGCGTCCGCCGGTTCCCCAAAGGAGACACCGATGAGAGTAAGCGAAACGATGACCCGCGAAGTGACCCTGGTATCCCCCGATCAGAGCATCTGCGACGCGGCGAAGGCGATGGCCGAGTGCGACGCGGGCGCGCTGCCGGTGGCGAAGGACGACCGCCTGGTGGGCGTGATCACGGACCGCGACATCGCGATCCGGGCCGTGGCGGAGAACCTTTCCCCGGACACGCCGGTGCGCGAGGTCATGAGCAAGGAAGTGCTCTACTGCTTCGAGGACGAGGCGATCGAGCACGTGGCCGAGAACATGGGAGAAAAGCAGATCCGCAGGCTCCCGGTACTCGATCGCAACAAGCGCCTCGTGGGCATCGTGTCCATCGGCGACCTCGCCCGCGCGACGAAGCCGGCCACCACGGGCCGCGCCGTCGCGGCGATCTCCCAGCCCGGCGGCGAGCACTCCCAGTCCCTGCACTGAGCGGGGCCGCGCGCGGTCACCCAGGGGCCGCGCGCGCCCCGTGCGAAGGATCGCCGCGCGAGCGCGCCTCGCGCGACACGCCGAACACCGCAAGAGCCGCCCCGGTCCCGAATCCCCACGCGCCGTTGACGATCATGGCGACGGCCATGGCCATGGGCACCGCGCCCGCGGCGAGCCTGAGGCCCTTGATGGGATCGACCACGAACCAGGCCACGAGCGACAGTGCGAAGGCGCCGAACGCCGTGGAAGCGACGATGAGCGCCGCCGGCCGGCGCGCCAGGCCGCGCATGAATGCCGCCATCACGATGCCCCACAGGCCACCCCAGAGCGAGATGGACC
>JAAOZZ010000011.1 GCA_012274175.1 Betaproteobacteria bacterium | reverse complement strand
GTGCGCCTCAGCAGGCGCGCGCACATCATGGGCGTGGTGCTGAGGGAGACCAGGAGCGAGATGCCGATGGCCACCGACAGCGTCACGGCGAACTCGCGGAAGAGCCGCCCGACGATGCCGCCCATGAAGAGGATCGGGATGAACACCGCCACGAGCGAGACGCTCATGGACAGCACGGTGAACGACACCTCGCGCGCCCCGCGCAGCGCCGCCTCGAAGGGCGACATCCCGTTCTCGATGTGGCGCGAGACGTTTTCCAGCACGACGATGGCGTCGTCCACGACGAAGCCCGTGGCGATGGCGAGCGCCATGAGGGAGAGGTTGTTCAGGCTGAATCCCAGCAGGTACATGGCCCCGAAGGTGCCCACGAGCGAGATGGGCACGGCCACCGCGGGAATGAGGGTCGCGCGCACGTTGCGCAGGAACAGGAACACCACCAGGATCACGAGGACCACGGAGATCATGAGCGCGCGCTCCACGTCGTGCAGCGCCGAGCGGATGGTGCTCGTGCGCTCCATCATGGTGTCGAGCTTCACCGCGGCCGGGATCGAGGCCTGCAGCTCGGGCATGAGCGCGGTGATGCTGTCCACGACCTCGATGATGTTGGCGTTGGGCTGGCGGTTGATGATGATGAGCACCGCGGGTTTGCCGTTGGACATCCCGTAGTTGCGCAGGTCCTGCACGTCGTCGACCACCTGTCCCAGGTCCCCGAGGCGCACGGCCGCCCCGTTGCGGTACGCCACCACGATGGGCAGGTACTCCTTCGCCGACATCGCCTGGTCGTTGGCCTGCACCTGCCAGTAGCGGTCGCCCGCCTCGACGAAGCCCTTGGGGCGGTTCGCGTTGGTGGAGGTGATGGCGGTGCGCACCTCGTCGAATCCGATGGCGAGCTTGTTGAGCACCGTGGGGTTGAGTTCCACGCGCACCGCCGGAAGCGAGCCTCCCCCCACGGTCACCTGCCCCACGCCTTTCACCTGCGAGATGCGCTGCGCGAGGTTGGTGGAGGCGATGTCGTACATCTGGCCGCGGGTGAAGCTGCCCGACGTGAGCGCCAGGATCATCACCGGGGCGTCGGCCGGGTTCACCTTGCGGTAGGTGGGGTTGTTGGGCAGGCTCGACGGCAGCTGGCTGCGGGCGGCCTGGATCGCCGCCTGCACCTCGCGCGCCGCGCCGTTGATGTCCCGGGAGAGCTCGAACTGCAACGTCACGCGCGTGTTGCCGAGCGAGGAGCTGGAGGTCATCTCCGTCACGCCCGCGATGCGCCCCAACGCGCGCTCGAGCGGGGTCGCCACGGTGGCGGCCATCACCTCCGGGCTCGCGCCGGGCAGCGACGCCGACACCGACACGGTGGGGAAATCCACCTGGGGCAGGGGCGAGACCGGCAGCAGTCCGAACGCGACGGCTCCCGCGAGTGCTACGCCGAGCGTGAGCAGCGTCGTGGCCACGGGGCGGCGGACGAAGGGCTCGGTCAGGTTCATTCCCCGCCCTTCTGGAATTCCGGATCTCCCGCGTCCGCGGGCGCGGCGCGTGCATTGCGCGCGCGTGCCTGCCGCGCCGCGGGCCGGTAACGCTCGGCGAGCCGGTCGAAATAGAGGTAGATCACCGGCGTCGTGAAGAGCGTGAGCAGCTGCGAGAAGATCAGCCCGCCCACCATGGCGATGCCCAGGGGGTGGCGGATCTCGGAGCCCACGCCCCAGCCGATCATGAGCGGGAGCGCCCCCAGCATCGCCGCCATGGTGGTCATGAGGATCGGCCGGAAGCGCAGCAGGCACGCCTGGTAGATGGCGTCGCGCGCGGGCAGTCCCTGCTCGCGCTCGGCGTCGAGCGCGAAGTCGATCATGAGGATCGCGTTCTTCTTCACGATGCCGATCAGCAGGATGATGCCGATGATCGCGATGATCCCCAGGTCCTGGCCCGCGATCATGAGGGACAGGAGCGCCCCCACGCCCGCCGAGGGCAGCGTGGACAGGATCGTCACCGGGTGGATGTAGCTCTCGTAGAGCACGCCCAGCACGATGTACATCGTCACGATCGCCGCGAGGATCAGCAGCAGCGTGTTGAGGATCGAGGCGCGGAAGGCGAGGGCCGCGCCCTGGAAGCTCGTGCGCACCGAGACCGGGATCGCGAGCGCCTTCTCCGCGCTTTCGATGGCGTCCACCGCCTGGCCCAGGGAATAGCCGGGCGCGAGGTTGAACGACACCGTGGTGGCGGGGAACTGCCCGATGTGGCTCACCGCGAGCGCGCCCAGGCGCTCGCTCACCGTGGCCACCGCCGTGAGGGGCACCTGGTTGCCGCCCGCGCCGGGAACGTAGATGTCGGAAAGCGCTCCCGGCCCGCGGCGGAACCCGGGCATCACCTCGAGCACCACGCGGTACTGGCTCGCCTGGGTGAAGATCGTCGAGATGAGCCGTTGGCCGAAGGCGTTGTAGAGCGCGTTGTCGATGGCGGCGGGAGTCACGCCCAGGCGCCCGGCGGTGTCGCGGTCGATGGTGATGTACGCCTGCAGCCCCTGGTCCTGCAGGTCGGAGGCCACGTCCATCAGCTGCGGCAGGCCGTTCAGGCGGTCGATCACGCGCCCGGTCCAGAGCGCGAGATCGTCGGCGTTGGCGCTCTCGAGGGAGAGCTGGTACTGGGTGCGGCTCACGCGGTCCTCGATGGTGAGGTCCTGCACCGGCTGCAGGTAGAGCGCGATGCCCTCCAGTCCCGCGAGGCGCGACTTGAGGCGCTGCATCACGGCGGCGGCGGAGTCGCGCTCGCCGTGGGGCTTGAGGGCGATCAGCACGCGCCCGGTGTTGAGCGTGATGTTGGTCCCGTCCACGCCGATGAACGAGGACACGCTCTCGACCGCCGGATCCTCCAGGATCGCCCCGGCGAGGCGGCGGCTGCGCTCCGACATCGCGGCGAAGGACACCGTCTGGGGCGCTTCCGAGATGCCCTGGATGAGGCCCGTGTCCTGCTCGGGGAAGAAGCCCTTCGGGATCGCGAGGTAGAGGATCACCGTGCAGGCGAGGGTCGCGAGGAATACGAGGAGGGTGAGCGGCTGGTGGTCGAGCACCCACGTGAGCGCCTCGCCGTAGCGCCGGATCACCTGGTCGAACATCTCCCCCGTGGCGCGGAAGAAGCGGCTCTGCCGCTCGGGAGGCGTGTGCCTGAGCAGGCGCGCCGCCATCATCGGGGTGAGCGTCAGCGAGACCACGGCGGAGATGAGGATCGCCACCGCGAGCGTGACGGCGAACTCGCGGAAGAGCCGGCCCACGACCTCGCCCATGAAGAGGAGCGGGATCAGCACCGCCACCAGCGAGAAGGTGAGGGAGATGATGGTGAAGGCGATCTGGCGCGAGCCCTTGAGCGCGGCCTCGAGCGGATCCTCGCCCTGCTCCACGTAGCGCGCGATGTTCTCGATCACGACGATGGCGTCGTCCACCACGAAGCCGGTGGCGATGGTGAGCGCCATGAGCGTGAGGTTGTTGATGCTGAAGCCGGCGAGGTACATCACACCGAAGGTGCCCACCAGGGAGAGCGGCACCGACACGCTCGGGATGAGGGTGCCCGCGACCGTGCGCAGGAAGACGAAGATCACCATGACCACCAGCGCGATGGACAGCATCAGCTCGAACTGCACGTCGTGCACCGAGGCGCGGATGGTGACGGTGCGGTCGGTGAGGACCTGGGTCTCCACGGACCCCGGCAACGTGGCTGTGAGCGTGGGAAGCAGCGCCTTCACCCGGTCCACCACCTCGATCACGTTCGCACCCGGCTGGCGCTGCACGTTCACGATGATGGCGGGCGTGTCGTCCATCCACGCGGCGAGGTTCGCGTTCTCCGCGCCGTCCACCACGTCGGCGATGTCCGAGAGGTGCACCGGCGCGCCGTTCTTATAGGCCACTATGATCGAGCGATACTCGTCGGCGCTGCGCAGTTGGTCGTTGGCGTCGATGGTGTACGCCCGGGCGGGGCCGTCGAAGCTGCCCTTGGCCTGGTTCACGTTGGCCGCGGCGATGGCGGTGCGGACATCGTCCATCGACAGGCCCTGGGCGGCGGCCGCGCGGGGATTCACCTGCACGCGCACCGCGGGGCGCTCACCGCCCGTGAGGGTCACCAGGCCCACGCCGGGCACCTGGGAGACCTTCTGGGCGAGGCGCGTGTCCACCAGGTTCTGGACCTGCGTCATCGGCATCGTGCGCGAGGTGATGCCCAGGGTGAGGATGGGCGCGTCGGCCGGGTTCACCTTGCTGTAGATGGGAGGCGAGGGCAGGTCGCTCGGCAGCAGGTTGCCGCCCGCGTTGATCGCCGCCTGCACCTCCTGCTCCGCGGTGTCGAGCTCGATCGCGAGGTCGAACTGCAGCGTGATGACCGAGGCGCCCCCGGAGCTGGTCGACGACATCTGCTTCAGGCCCGGCATCTGGCCGAACTGGCGCTCGAGGGGCGCGGTGATCGATGAGGTGACCACGTCGGGGCTGGCGCCCGGGTAGAGCGTGACCACCTGGATGGTCGGGTAGTCGACTTCCGGCAGCGCCGAGAGCGGGAGCTGGCGGTAGGCCACGATGCCCGCGAGCAGGATCGCGACCATGAGCAGCGCCGTCGCGACCGGCCGCAGGATGAAGATGCGCGACGGGTTCACTGCGCGGCCTTGCCCTGGCCTTCCTGGCGCTTCTTCCACGGGCGCTTGCCGGCCGCGTCCTTCGACTGGGGCGCGTTGCCTGGGCTGCGCGGCGCTCCGGCGGTCCCGGCGGGCTGCGTCACCTCGACCTTGGCGCCTTCCCGCAGGCGATCGATGCCGTCGGTGACGACGAGCTCGCCCGCCTGCACGCCCGATTCGAT
>JAAOZZ010000137.1 GCA_012274175.1 Betaproteobacteria bacterium | reverse complement strand
CTGCTAGCCAGCGCGGCCCGCGGTGGAGACGCCAAGGCGCGCGCCATGCTGGTGGAAAACGAGCTTCGCAAGGAGCGCATCGCCGCGGGCCACGCGGGCGGGTGGGCGGCGGCGCGCGAAGTCACCCTCAACAATGCGCAGATCGATGCGCTGCGCCAGACAGTCGCCTCGAAGGATCCGGAAGCCCTCGTCATCGCCGGGCGCGTGCTCGCCGCCTCCGCGCGCGAGCTGCGCATCGGCCCCGAAGGGCAGGCGGTGGAGCCCACGGCGTTCCAGAACGCGTGGCTCATGCTCGCCTGCGAATATGGTTATCCGTGCGGCGGAGACAACCCGCGCGTGCAGCAGGGCTGCGCCTACCAGGGCCATTGCGACGCGGGGAGCCTGCAGGACTACCTCTTCTATTACGGTTCCACGCCCCACGATTCGCAGCTCCTCACCCAGTATCAATCGGCGCTGCGCGGCGCCGTGCAGAGCGGCGACTGGTCGCAGATCCACCTGGTGCGCGTGGGGCCTTCGGGATAGTGTTGCTAATGAGAATGATTTGCATTAGTATCACTTCCCATGAGACCTTGGGAATGGGCCGCAACACTGATCGCCTCGCACGCGCTTTTCGCCTGCGGGTCCGCAGCGAGCACCGCGGTCGATGACGACGCGGAGCTCACGCGCCTCGAGCGCATCGGCAAGCTCGCCTTCTTCGACGGCGCGCTGTCGGAGCCCGCGGGAACGAGCTGCTCCAGCTGCCACGATCCCGCCCTGGCGTTCTCCGGCAACAACCGTTCCGATACCGGCGTAGCGCTCGGCAGCGACGGCGTCTCGCTGGGCCTGCGCAATACGCCCTCCGCGATGTACGCCGCGTTCGCGCCGGAATTCTCCTTCGCCCTGATCGACGGGGAATCCACGCCCGTGGGCGGGCAGTTCCTCGACGGGCGCGCCGCACGCCTCGAGGACCAGGCGCGGCTGCCCTTCTTCCAGCCGAACGAGATGAACAACGCCGGGGACGCGGCGCTCGCGGCGAAAATCGCCAACTCGGCGTACGCGCCCTTGCTCACGGAGGAGTTCGGCGCCGCGGTCCTTTCCGACCCGTCGCGCACGGTGGACGCGGTCGCCTCCGCGATCGCCGCCTTCGAGCGCACGAAGCGCTTCTCGCCCTTCACGTCGAAGTACGACGCGTTCATCGCGGGCAACGCGGTCCTCACGGCCCAGGAGTCCCGCGGCCTGGAGCTCTTCACCGATACGGAAAAGGGAAACTGCGCCGCGTGCCACGTGGTGAATCCGAAGTCGGCGAACCCCCGCGACTCGCTCTTCACCGACTTCACCTACGACAACCTCGGCGTGCCGCGCAATCCGCGCATTCCCGCCAACGCCGACCCGGGCTTCTTCGCCCTGGGCCTGTGTGGGCCAAAGCGCCCGCCCGTCGACGATCCGTCGCTGTGCGGCGCGTTCAAGGTGCCCACCCTTCGCAACGTCTCGCGCAAGGTCGCGTTCATGCACAACGGCTACTTCTCGAGCCTGCGCGACGTGGTGGCGTTCTACGTGACGCGCGATACCGACCCGGCGCGCTGGTACCCGAACGGCCGCAAGTTCGACGACCTGCCCGCGCGATACCAGGGCAACGTGAACGTCGAGGAGGTTCCCTACGACCGCAAGTCGGGGGAAGCTCCGCGCCTCGACGACGCGGAGATCGACGCGATCGTGGCGTTCCTCGCCACACTCGACGACCGCTACGGGACGGCCGCTGCCGCGTCGGGAAAATAGCCGGGCAAATCGTCTGGACGCTCGTGGCGGCGGGGCTCGCCACCTACCCATTCATGCGAAGCTTTCGTCACCAACCGTAACGCCGGGCGCGCCGGGCTTCGGGAGAATGGGGCGGTCCCATCATTCCGGAGCCGCCCGTGAAACGATTCGCCGCGCTGGCCTTCGCGCTCGCCGCGCCCGTAGCGCAGTCGCAGGGCCTGCCCGCGTACGGCTGCGATACGCCGGAATCGCGCCAGTTCGACTTCTGGCTCGGCGACTGGGACTTGCGCTACACGGACGAGGGCAAGCCCGGCACGAGCCGCAACCACGTGACCAAGGTCCTTGACGGCTGCGCGGTCCTGGAGGAATTCTCCGGCGCCCCCGGCACCCGTCTCGACGGGCGCAGCATGTCGACCTTCGATCGCGCGAGCCGGCAGTGGAAGCAGACCTGGGTGGACAACACAGCGAGCTACCTCGATTTCACCGGCGGCATGGTGGACGGGCGCATGATCCTCGCGCGCGAAGCCAAGGTCGGGTCCGGCACGGTCCTGCAGCGCATGGTGTTCCAGGACATCCGCCGCGACAGCCTCACGTGGCTGTGGCAGCGCTCTACCGATGGCGGCAAGACCTGGACCACGCAGTGGGAGATTGCATACACGCGCGCGAAGTGAAGGCGCCACGATCCTTCGATTCTATTTTCGCGTCCCTGAAACTGCGATCCGACCGGCCGGTCGGAAATTCGGGGGCTGGCGGGTTTGCCAGGCCCCGAATTTTCGATCAACTGCCCGGATGGATCACGCCTGCAGTTTCCGGGACGCGAAAATAGAATCGGAGGATCGCGGCGCCTATGCCTCTCGACAGGAAATGGGAGCGCCACGGCCGCCGGGATAAAATGTCGGTTTGCCTCGCGACGCGCGGAAGACCGAATGACCGTCATCACCGACCGGAAAGCCGTCGACACAGCCGTTCCCATCGTCGCAACCGACGCGAAGCGCGTGGGCAAGCTGCTCCAGTCCCTGGCGAGCGCCGAGCGGCGCTGGGCCGAGGCTTCGGGCTTCGATGCATCGGCGAACACGTTTTGCCTCTTGCCTGACGGCAAAGGCGGCATCGCGCGCGTGCTGGCCGGCGTGCGCGACGCGCGCGATCCGTGGGCCCTCGCGTTCCTGCCCTTGAAGCTGCCGCGCGGGCGCTATGCCCTCGCCAAGGGGCCGGTCGCGATCGCGCCGGAGGATGCCGCGTTCGCGTGGGACCTGGGCGGCTACCAGTACGCGCGCTACCGCCGCGCGAAGCGCAAGCCCGCGGACCTGCAGGTCGGGGACTCCCGGCGCGTGGCCGAGGCGCTCGGCATGGCCGAGGCCGTGCGCCTGGTGCGCGACCTCGTGAACACGCCCGCCGAGGACATGGGCCCCGAGCAGCTCTCCGACATTGCGCGCGAGCAGGCCGAGCTCTTCGGCGCGGAATTCGACGAGTGGGTGGGAGACGAGCTCCTCGCGCAGAACTTTCCGGCGATCCATGCCGTGGGGCGAGCGGCCCAGCGCCCGCCGCGCCTGCTCGAGATCCATTGGGGCAACCCGCGGCACCCGAGGCTCGCGGTGGTGGGCAAGGGCGTGTGCTTCGATTCGGGCGGGCTCGACATCAAGACCGCCGAGGGCATGCGCCTCATGAAGAAGGACATGGGAGGTGCCGCGCACGCGCTCGCCCTAGCGCGCCTGGTCATGCAGCGCGAGCTGCCGGTGCGGCTGCACGTGCTGATTCCCGCGGTGGAAAACGCGATCGCCGGGAACGCCTATCGCCCGGGAGATGTGGTGCGCACGCGCAAGGGGCTCACCGTGGAGATCGGCAACACCGACGCGGAAGGACGCGTGGTCCTCGCCGACGCGCTCGCCTACGCCGCGGAGCAGAAGCCGAAGACGATCGTCGATTTCGCGACCCTCACGGGCGCGGCGCGCGTGGCCCTCGGCCCGGAGCTGCCGGCCCTGTACTGCAACGACGAGAAGCTCGCCGCGAAGATGATCGAGGCCGCGGGCCGGCTCGACGACCCGATGTGGCGCCTGCCCCTCTGGCGCAACTACCGCCGCCTCTTCGAGAGCGACATCGCCGACTTCAACAACTCGGGCAAGGGCGGCTTCGCGGGCTCCATCGTGGCCGCGCTCTTCCTGGACCACTTCGTTCCGCAAGACATCCCGTGGGCGCACTTCGACGTCTACGCGTGGAACGACGTAGCCCGTCCCGGACGTCCCGCAGGCGGCGAGGCCCAGGGCCTGCGCGCGGTGCTGGCCGCGCTCGCCTAGAAGGCAATCCCCGGTGAGGAAGGCGCTCGTCGTGCTCGCCGTCGTGCTCCTCGCCGCGGCGGGAGCGGCGATCTGGGCGTGGAATTCCGTCGACCTGCTGGTGAAGGTCGCCCTCGAGCACTATGGCCCGGAGGTGACGGGCGTGGAGGTGGGCGTGGGCGCGGTGGACATTTCGGCGCGCGACGGCCGCGGAGTCGTGAGGGACCTCGAGCTCGGCAGTCCCGCCGGTTTCGGCGCGCCACGCACCCTTCGCGTGGGCGAGATCCGGCTCGCGGTGGATCCGGCCACGATCCGCGAGCCCATCGTGCACGTGCGGGAGATCACGGTGCAGTCCCCGTTCATCACCTACGAACGTTCCGATCGCGGCAGCAACCTCGATGCGATCCAGAAGCACATCGCGGGCTATATCCGTTCGAGCGGCGGTGCCTCGGAGTCGCGCCCCGCCGAGGCCAAGCCGGGGCGGCGCAAGTTCATCATCGACCGTTTCGCGCTGCGCGGGGGCAAGGTGACCATGACCAATCCGGCGCTGCGCGGCCAGGGCGTGGCCTTCGACCTTCCGGACATCGAGCTCAACGGGCTGGGGAAGCGCGAAAACGGCATCACCGCGAGCGAAGCGGGCAACATCGTCGCCAACGAATTGCAGGCGCGCATCGCCCAGAAGGTGCTCACCAACCTTGAGCTCCTGCGCAAGGGCGGCGTCGAAGGTGCCATCGACGCCCTCAAGGGACTGCTCAAGTAGCCCTTCAGAAGCGGTGCACGATGCCGATCGAGTACAGGTCGGTGTCGGCTTCTCCCGTGGTGCCGGTCCCGCCCACGGCGAAGGGCTTGCCCACCTTCGTGTAGCGCTCCCATTCGATCCGCACCGACGTGGCGCCCGCGAACATCCATTCGCCTCCCAACCCGAAGTGGGTCACGGTCTCGTCCCGCGTGGTGGTGCGCGAGCGCTCGCCGGGATCGCCGGGGACGAAGACGATGTTGCCTTCGAGCGCGGCGCTCGCCTCGAGGCGGGAGCGGAATGCGCCCAGGGCCCCGAAGACCGCGAACCGGCGGCCGAAGGGCGCCGTGAGCACCAGGTCGGCGCCGAAGCCGGAGATCCTGCGGTGTATTTCGGTGGAAGCCGGCAGCGGTGGGTCGCCTCCGAGCAGCTCGGTCTTCATGCGGTGGCTCCCCAGGTCCGCGTAGCTCGCCTCGAGGGCGATCATGTCGTTCACGCGGTAGCCGCCGAAGATCTTCCAGGCGTCGCCGTTGGCGTCGAAATCGGTGTGGATGTCCTGGGCGAGGGTGATCGTGCTTTCGCGGTTGTCCACCAGCTCGGAGCCGGTCCTCGAGACGCCCGCGGCGATACCCGCATACCAGCCTCGGGACTGGGCGAACGCGGGTGAAGCGAGCATGAGGGTAGCCGATGCGGCGATGGCGATCGCTCTGACGTTCACGGTGCTTCTCCTCGGTCGCAAGAAGCGACATTCTTACACGCATCGGGCCCAGCGCTTCCCGTCCCCGGACCGAACCTGGCGGGGAACGCTGGTGCGTTGCCGCACAGACCTGTCCCCGAGGGTGTGGATAATGGCCGCCATGCACCGCGCGCGGAATGAAGGAACTCTTTGCGCTTGCGCGAGTCTCCAGCGTGAGACAACCCCCGACCCGAACCCCAGGCCACGGACAACGACATGACCTCATTTCTACGCCTCGCAGCAGCCTTCCTCGCCACGTTCGCCATCGCGTTGCCGGCTTCCGCCACGACCTATTCCACCGACTACACCGACCTCTGGTACAACACCGGGGAGGCGGGCTGGGGCGTGAACGTGATGCAGCAGGGCAGCGTCATCTTCGCCACGCTCTTCGTCTACGGCTCCACCGGCAATCCCACCTGGTTCGTGGCTTCGGACCTGGAGCCGGCGACCGCGGGTTCCCAGAGCACCTTCACCGGCACGCTCTACCAGACCTCGGGGCCGTACTTCGGCATGGGCACGTTCAACCCCGGCGCGGTGAACACAAACCCGGTGGGCACCATGACGTTCACTTTCGTTACGCCCACCTCGGCTTCGCTGCAGTACACCGTGAACGGGACGATCTTCACCAAATCCATCACGCGCCAGACATGGCGCAACAACAACCTCACGGGCAACTACATCGGCGGCCTCACCGCCCAGGCGACCAACTGCAACGGGGTGGCCAACGGCCCGGTGCTGATCTTCTACGAGCTGCACGTACAGCAGAACGACACCCAGGCCACGCTCACGGTGAACTTCTCCGATGCCGCGAACCAGCCGGCCACGTGCACCTTCACCGGCCTGTATGGGCAGTCGGGGCAGCTGGGCTCGCTGGGCGGCAGCTGGGGTTGCACATTCACCAGCGGCAGCCCCTCGACGACCGGCAGCTACACCATGAGCGAGATCGCCGGGAGCGCCAACGGCTTCAACGCCAAGTTCACCGGCTCCGACAATCTCTGCACCTACAACGGCTACTTCGGCGGCGTGAGGGACGTGCTGTGAGCTAGCGGTGCGAGCCCCCCCGCTCCTGCGGCGCCCTCGTGGCGCCGCTGCTATGATGGGGTCCGTGACGATGCGAGGGGAGCCATGGGAATGCTCGACGCGCTGAAATTCGCGGCCCTGCTCTGCGTGGCCGTCGCGACGACGGCCCGCGCCGACGAGGCTTTCGACGCCTGCGACGTGTTCACGGTCCAGGATGCCCAGCAGGCGCTCGGCACCGCCGCGAGCGCGGAGCCGGTGAACCCGAAGGTGCGCCGTCCCAAGGTAGTCGTTACCTGCACCTACACCGGCTTCAAGGATGGCAAGCCCGTGGCCGCGACCGTGCAGTTCCGCTTCGGCCGCACCGAGGCCGAGGCGCAGCGCGCCTTCGAGGACGCGCGCCTGCAGTTCCAGACCAAGCCCATGCTCCTGTCCGATTCCGAGGCCTTCTGGAGCGCCAAGACCGGCCAGCTGCAGCTGCGCAAGGGCCGCACCTGGATCACGATCTCCGTGGGGCCCGCGAAAGCCGACGAGCGCGACATCGACCAGGCGAGGAAGCTCGCCGAGATCCTCGCCAAGAAGATCTAGTGCGCCGTAGAATCGGGCGTTTCGATCCGAAGGACAGCCCGAAATGACCGCCATCGTCGAAGTCCTCGCCCGCGAGATCCTGGATTCCCGCGGCAATCCCACCGTGGAGGCCGACGTCCTGGTCGAGTCGGGCGCCATGGGACGGGCGGCCGTGCCCTCGGGCGCATCCACCGGATCGCGCGAGGCGATCGAGCTTCGCGACGGCGACCCCCAGCGCTACTTCGGCAAGGGCGTGCAGAAGGCGGTGGAGCACGTGAACACCGAGATCTGCGAGGCGATCCTCGGCCTGGACGTCTCGGAGCAGTCCGACATCGACCGGCTGCTGGTGGAGCTCGACGGGACCGAGAACAAGGCGCGCCTCGGAGCCAACGCGATCCTCGCCGTGTCCGTCGCGTGCGCGAAGGCGGCTGCGGAAGAGTCGGGCCTGTCGCTCTACCGCTACCTCGGCGGCAGCGCCCCCCGGCGCATGCCGGTGCCGCAGATGAACGTGGTGAATGGCGGAGCCCACGCCAACAATTCCCTCGACATCCAGGAGTTCATGATCATCCCCGCGGGGCTGCCCACGTTCCGCGACGCGCTGCGCTGCGGCGCCGAGGTCTTCCACACGCTGAAGAAGATGCTGGACAAGGAAGGCATGTCCACCACGGTGGGCGACGAGGGCGGCTTCGCCCCCAGCCTGCCCAGCAACGAGGCGGCGATCCAGTGGATCCTGCGCGCGATCGAGGAGGCGGGGTATCTCGCGGGCTCCGACGTGCTGATCGGCCTCGATTGCGCGGCGAGCGAGTTCTACCGCGACGGCAAGTACCGCTTCGATTCGGAGAAGCTCTCCTATACTTCGGCGCAGTTCGTGGACTTGATCGCCACCTGGTGCGACAAGTACCCCATCATTTCCGTCGAGGACGGCATGGCCGAGGGCGACTGGGAGGGCTGGGAGCTGCTCACCCAGCGCCTGGGCAAGAACGTGCAGATCGTGGGCGACGACATCTTCGTCACCAACACGCGCATCCTCGCCGAGGGCATCCGGCGCGGCGTGGCCAACTCGATCCTGGTGAAGATCAACCAGATCGGCACCCTTTCGGAGACCTTCGAGGCGATCGAGATGGCGCGCCGGGCCGGCTACACCGCGGTCATCTCGCACCGGTCGGGCGAGACCGAGGACACGACCATCGCCGACATCGCCGTGGGCAGCAACGCGATGCAGATCAAGACCGGGTCGCTCTCGCGCTCCGATCGCATCGCCAAGTACAACCAGCTCCTGAGGATCGAGGAGGAGCTGGGCGAAGGTGCCTCCTACGCGGGCCGCGATGCGTTCTATCAACTGCGCTGACGTTCTCCCTCTCCCCTGGGAGAGGGCCGGGGTGAGGGTCGCCCGATGAAGCCCCTGTCCTTCGTCCTCGCCGGGCTCCTGCTTGCGCTCCAGTATCCCCTCTGGATCGGCAAGGGAAGCTGGCTCAGGGTGTGGGAGCTCGACCGCAGCCTCGCCCAGCAGCGCGAGACGAACGGCAAGCTCAAGGCGCGCAACGACGCCCTCGACGCGGAGGTCCGCGACCTCAAGCAGGGCCTCGAGGCCGTCGAGGAACGCGCGCGCCTCGAGCTGGGCATGATCCGCAAGGACGAGATCTTCTACCAGGTCGTGTCGGAAAGCGCCGCGCGGTCCCCGTCCGCGCCGTTGTCGCCGGCCACGGGAAGATAGCCGTTGCGCAAGTCGTCGATTCGCTTCTTTCTTCGAGACCCGGAAACCG
>JAAOZZ010000136.1 GCA_012274175.1 Betaproteobacteria bacterium | reverse complement strand
TCAGGCGCGCATGCGCGGATTGATCAGCACGTAGGCCATGTCCGCGAGCAGGTTCAGCACGATGTAGGCGGTGGCGGTGAAGAGCACCACGCCCTGCACCACGGAGTAGTCGCGGTTGAACACCGCGTCCACGATGAGCTTGCCGAAGCCGGGGATCGAGAACACCTGCTCGGTGAGCACGGCCCCGGAGAGCAGCGTGCCGAACTCGAGCGCCCCGAGGGTCACGATGGGAATGAGCGCGTTGCGCAGAGCATGCCGCAGCACCACCACGCGCTCGTCCAGGCCCTTGGCGCGGGCCGTGCGCACGTAATCCGCCGAGAGCACCTGCAGCATCGCGCTTCGCGTGTGCCGCATCAGCACCGCCGCGATCGCGTTGCCGAGCACGAAGGCGGGCATGACCATGGACGCGAGGTTCGCGCGCAGGTCCTCGAACGGGCTCACGTAACCGGAGGCCGGGAGCCATCCCAGCTTCACCGAGAAGAGCAGGATCATCAGGATGCCGAGCCAGAAATTGGGCGTGGACAGGCCCCACAGCGCGAAGATGTTCGCCCCGTAGTCCCACGCCGTGTCCTTGTACACCGCGGAGACGATGCCCGCCGGGATGCCGATCGCGAGCGCGAACGCCATGGCGAGCGCGGCCAGCTCGACCGTGACCGGCAGTTTCTCGACGATGAGCTTCGTCACCGGCTCCTGGATGCGCACCGATTCGCCCAGGTCCCCGCGCAGCACGCCGCCCAGCCAATAGCCGTATCGGACCGGCAGCGGCTCGTCCAGGTGGAACTTGCCCCGCAGGTAGGCGATGACGTTCGGGTCCCGGTCCTCGCCCGCCATGGCGATGGCCGGATCCCCGGGCAGCAGCTGCTGCAGCCCGAAGATCATCACCGTCACGAAGAAGAGCGTCGGGACGATCGCGGCGAGGCGCCGCGCCAGGAACCGGAGCACGGCCGCGCCGCGCTCAGTCCGCCTTCAGGCCCTGCAGCCGGATCAGCCCGTCGGGCACCGTGCGCAGTCCCGAGAGCTTGCTCGAGTACGCCCAGAGCCAGTTGCGGTGGTAGAGGTAGACGATGGGGCGGTCCTTGAGCACGTGGGCGGCGACCTGCTCGAAGAGCTTTTCGCGCTTCGCCGGGTCCACGGTGGCGCGGGACTCGGTGATGAGCTTGTCCACCTCGGCGTTGCAGTAGCCGGCGTAATTGAGCGGCTGCTTGCACACGTCGAAGCTGAAGAGGTTGCCGTCGGGATCGGCGCGTCCGCTCCATGCGAGCACGTAGGCCTCGAACTGGCCCTTGTCGGCCATGTTGAGGGAGGTGGAGAACTCCGTGGCCTGGAGCTTCACGTCGAAGCCCGCGTCCCTCGCCATGGACTGCACCACTTGCGCGAGGCGCTGGGCGTCGGAGGTGGTGGTGGTGGTGAGCGTGAAGCTGGGATTGGTCACGCCCGCTTCCTTCAGGAGCGCCTTGGCCCGCGCCACGTCGCGCTTCGGGATCGGCATGTTCTTCGCGTACCACGAGTTGTTGGGCGCGACCCACTGGTTGCCCGGCTGCGCTTCGCCGTCCATGGCCACCTGCACGATCGCGTCGCGGTCGAGGGAGAGCTCGAAGGCTTCACGCACTCGGGGGTCCCTTCCCAGCGGGTTCTTCTGCGCGAGGTCGCTCTTGCCCACGTTGATGGTGATTCCCTGGTAGCCGATCTCCACGATCTTCGAGAGCTTGAAGCGCTTGTCGCTCTTCACCGCCGGGACGTCGGAAGGCGCCATGCGCTCGATGAAGTCGAGCTGGCCCGACTTGAGGTTGGCGAGGCGCACGGTCGAATCGACGATGGGCAGGTACGTCACCTTGTCGAAATGGATCGAGGACTTGTCCCAGTAGTCGGCGAAGCGCTCGAGGATGATGCGGTCCTGGGCCACGCGCTCGACGAACTTGAAGGGCCCCGAGCAGACCGGGTGCGCGCCGAACTTGTCGCCCTCGGCGCGGGCCGCCTTGGGCGAGACCATCATGCCGGCGCGGTCCGCCAGCGCGGCGAGCAGCGGGGCGAAGGGCGCCGAGAGATTCAGGCGCACGGTGTACGGATCGAGCACGTCGACGGACGTCACCGGCTTCAGCTCTCCGCTGCGGTTGGAGCCGGGCATGACCTTGTGGCGCTCGATGTTGAACTTGACCGCCTCGGCGTCGAATGTCTCGCCGTCGTGGAATTTCACGCCCTGGCGCAGCTTCATGGTGAGCGCCTTGTGGTCCGCCGACCATTCCCAGGAAGTGGCGAGCTGGGGGACGATCTTCAGGTTCTCGTCGATGTCCACGAGCTTGTCGCACAGCGCCGAGAACACGATGCGCCCCACGAAGGTGCGGGCGAGGGTGGGATCCAGCACGTCGGGATCCTCGGCGAGGCCGATCCGCAGCGACTGGGCGAAGCTCGAGAAGGCGGCGAGGCCCGCGGCGAGCGCGAGGGTGGCGGCGAGGCGGGCGGTGCGCGAGGGGATCGTCATGGCGGGTCTCCAGTGGAGCGTGGAAGTCTATCAAGAACGGCGGGAGGCGAAGGCGGCCTGCAGCCGCTCGAGGCGCGGGTTGGGAGGATACGCCCGCGCGTCGGGCACGTGGGCCGCGCCCGGGGCGATCTCCCGCCAGAAATGGCACGCGGTTGCGTGAGGGCCTTCCAGCGTGAGCGCGGGGTCCTCCGCGGCGCAGCGCTCCCGCGCGTAGGGGCAGCGGGTGCGGAAGCGGCAGCCCGAGGGCGGATCGATGGCGCTCGCCACGTCGCCTTGCAGCACGATGCGAGAGCGCTCGAGCCGCGGCTCGGGCACGGGGATCGCCGAGAGCAGCGCCTGGGTATAGGGATGCCGCGGGTGGGCGAAGAGCGCTCGCTTGTCGGCGACTTCCACGATGCGCCCGAGGTACATCACCGCCACGCGGGTCGCGATGTGCTTCACCACCGCGAGATCGTGGGCGATGAAGAGGTACGCGAGACCCATGCGCTCCTGCAGGTCCCGCAGCAGGTTCACCACCTGGGCCTGGAT
>JAAOZZ010000135.1 GCA_012274175.1 Betaproteobacteria bacterium | reverse complement strand
CTCCTTCAGGGCGTCACGGGCGGCGGAAAGACGGAGGTCTACCTGCAGCTCGTGGAAGCCACGCTCGCGCGAGGACGCCAGGCCCTCCTGCTCCTGCCCGAGATCGGCCTCACGCCACAGTTCGAAGCCCAGGTGCGCGACCGCTTTCCCCATGCAGCGCTCGCGTCCGCCCACAGCCACCTGGGACAGGGAGAGCGCGCCGCGTCGTGGCTCGCAGCCCAATCCGGCGCCGCGCGCATCGTCCTGGGAACGCGGCTCGCGGTCCTCATGCCCTTTCGCGACCTGGGCCTCATCGTCGTGGACGAGGAGCACGACCCCTCCTACAAGCAGCAGGAAGGCTTGCGCTACTCCGCGAGGGATGTGGCGGTGCGCCGCGCCCAACGCCTCGGGATCCCCGTGATCCTGGGCTCGGCCACGCCATCGCTCGAGAGCTACCGCAATGCGCGCGAGGGCCGCTACGTCCTCGCGACCCTCGATGCCCGCGCGACGCGCGCGTCGATGCCCGTGGTGCGTACGGTGGATACGCGGGCCGATCGCCCCGCGGAAGGATTGACCTTCGCCCTCGTGCGCGCGATCCGGGAGCGCATGTCCCGATCGGAGCAGTCCCTGGTCTTCGTGAACCGGCGCGGCTTCTCGCCGGTGCTTTTCTGCCGCGGCTGCGAATGGCACTCCACGTGCGACCGATGCAGCGCGAACCTCGTGCTGCACCGCCGGGCGGGCGAGATGCGCTGCCACCATTGCGGCCGCCACGTGCCCGTTCCCGAGCGCTGTCCCTCCTGCGGCGCGGCCGAGCTGGCGCCGGTGGGCCAGGGAACCCAGCGCGTGGAGGATGCGTTGCGCACGGCACTTCCCGATGCGCGCATCGCCCGAATCGACCGGGATTCGGCCGCGCGCAAAGGCGCGTTGCGTGAAGTCCTGGAGCGCGTGCGCGCGGGCGAAGTGGACGTCCTCGTGGGAACCCAGATGCTGTCCAAGGGGCACGATTACCCGAAGCTCACGCTGGTGGGCGTCCTCGACAGCGACAGCGCGCTCTTCAGCGCCGATTTCCGCGCCGGGGAGCGGCTCTATTCAGCTCGTTCAAGTGGCCGGGCGCGCGGGGCGTGCGCAGGATCCCGGGGAGGTATTGATCCAGACGGATTTCCCTTCCCATCCCCTCTATGCGGCCGTGGCACGGCACGACTACGCCGGTTTCGCCGAGGAAGCGCTCGAGGAGCGGCGCATCGCCGGCTTCCCTCCGTTCGCCCACCTCGCGCTGCTGCGGGCCGAATCCAAGAAGGCCGGCGAGCCCGTCGCCTTTCTCGCGCTCGCGGCGCGCACCGCGCGTGCCCTCTCGTCGCGCGTCGAAGTCTTCGATCCGGTCCCGGCCCCGCTCGAGCGCAAGGCCGGCTTCGAGCGCGGGCAGCTCCTGGTGCGCGCCCGGTCGCGCGCGGCGCTGCAGCCCTTCCTGAGGGACTGGAAGGCCGCGCTGGAGGGCCACGGCGATCGGCGCGTGCGCTGGTCCCTCGACGTCGATCCCCAGGAGGTCTAGCGTGAAGGGTCGCGCCGGCCGGCGGCGGCACGGCCCGTATAATGGACGGTTTGGATCGCCCCATTTCCCAGTGTCCTCCCCCGATTCGAAGGCTCGCCTGGCCGAGCTGGTCCAAGCCGCGGTCCGCAAGGCTTATCCGCAAATCGACGCGCCGGCGATCGAGCTGGAACGCCCGAAGAACGCGGACCATGGGGACTTCGCCACCAACGTTGCGCTGCAGCTCGCCAAGCGCGTAGGGCGCAAGCCCCGGGAGGCCGCCGAGGCGATCATCGCCGCGCTCGGGGCGAGCGACGAGATCGCGAAGTCGGAGATCGCCGGTCCGGGCTTCATCAACTTCACGCTCGCGCCCGCCTCGCGATTCGCGGTGGTCGCGCGCATCCATCGCGAGGCGGCGGCATTCGGCCGCGCCGACACGGGCGCGGGCCGCAGGACCATGGTGGAGTTCGTGTCGGCGAATCCCACGGGTCCGCTGCACGTCGGCCACGGCCGCCAGGCCGCCCTGGGAGACGCCATATCCACGCTGCTCGAATGGCAGGGCTGGCGCGTCACGCGCGAGTTCTACTACAACGACGCGGGCAACCAGATCGCCAACCTCGCGCTCTCGGTGCAGGCGCGCATCCGCGAGGCGCGCGGGACCGCGGCCGAAATGCCCAAGGACGGATACCACGGCGACTACATCCGCGAGATCGCACGGGAGTACGTGGCCCAGCACTTCGGGGACGTCGCCGGCGAGAACCTGGACCAGATCCGGCAGTTCGCGGTCGCCTACCTGCGCAAGGAGCAGGACATCGACCTGCGCGCCTTCGGCGTGAAGTTCGACTCGTACTTCCTCGAAAGCTCCCTATACACCGACGGCAAGGTCCTGGAGGCCGTCACGATGCTGCGCGACGCGGGCCACTGCTATGAGTCGGAAGGGGCGCTGTGGCTTCGCACCACCGATTTCGGCGACGACAAGGACCGGGTGATGCGCAAGTCCGACGGATCTTTCACGTATTTCGTCCCGGACGTGGCCTATCACCTCGACAAGTACCGGCGCGGTTATGGGCACGTCGTGAACGTGCAGGGAGCCGATCACCACTCGACGGTGACGCGGGTACGCGCAGGCCTCCAGGCCCTCGACATGGGCATTCCCGGGGGCTACCCGGAATACGTGTTGCACCAGATGGTCACGGTGACCAAGGGCGGCGAGGAGGTGAAGATCTCCAAGCGCGCGGGCAACTACGTGACGGTGCGCGACCTGGTCGACGAGGTGGGCCGGGACGCGGTGCGCTATTTCTTCCTGATGCGCCGCGTCGATTCGCACCTCGAGTTCGACGTGGACCTGGCGAAAAGCCAGTCGGACGACAACCCGGTCTACTACGTGCAGTACGCCCACGCCCGCATGTGCAGCGTGCTGCGGGAATGGGGCGGGGACGTGGCGGCGCTCGCCGGCGCGGATCTCTCGCCCCTCGCCTCCGCCCATGAAGTGGCGCTCGCCCAGAAGCTCGCGGAGTTTCCCGAGGTGCTCGCGCGCGCCGCGGGCGAATTCGCGCCCCATCTGCTCACCCATTACCTCCACGACGACGTGGCGGCACGCCTGCATACCTACTACAATGCCGAGCGGTTCCTCGTCGAGGACGAGGCATTGAGACTTGCCCGGCTGGCGCTCGTCGCCGCGACGCGACAAGTTCTCGCCAACGGCCTCGCCGTCCTCGGCGTGAGCGCTCCCGAAAGGATGTGATGCCCAAGGACTACAAGGACGCGCCGTCGCCCCGCCCCGGCGGCAAGCTGAGCCACCCGATGCTCATGGGCGTGATCATCGGATTGCTGCTGGGCATCGTCATCTCGCTCGCCGTCGCGCTTTGGTTGAACCGCCTGTCGAACCCGTTCATCGACAAGGGCAAGCCGATCGAGCCGCTGCCCAAGATCGCACCCGCGCAACCGCCTCCGCCGGCCGACGCGGCCAAGGCCGCGGAGAAGGCGGCCAAGGGCGCGGTGCCCGACAAGGGCGCCAAGCCGGGCGACCGGCCGCGCTTCGAGTTCTACCAGATCCTGCCCGGCGAGAAGGACGGTGCCCAGCGGGATGCGAAGGTCGCGCCGGCCCCTGCGCCTCCCGCGCCCAAGCCGGGCTCCTCTCCGGCCACCCCCAAGCCCCATTCCGGCGACGTGTACTGGCTGCAGGCGGGGGCGTTCTCGGAGGAAAAAGAGGCTGACAACCTGCGGGCGAAGATCGCGTTAACCGGCCTGGAGGCTTCCGTGCGTGCCGTGGCGCTTCCCGACAAGAGGACGCTGTATCGCGTCCGCCTGGGGCCGTACCAGAGCCTGGACGATGCGAACCGCTTCAAGAGCACGCTGTCCCAGAACGGCGTCGGCGCGGCCATCATCCGTTCCGGCGACGAAGCCAAGAACCCCTAGAAGGAACCATTCATGTCCGTCCGCAAAGCGCTTTTCCTGCTCTCCACCCTGTTCGCCTGCTCCCTGGGCAGCGCTTGGTCGCAGGTTCCCTACGCCCTCCTGCAACCGCCGCAGCCGGTCGAAGACACCGGCAAGATCGAGGTGACCGAGTTCTTCTGGTACGGCTGCCCCCATTGCTACCACCTGGAAGGCGCGATCAACAACTGGCTGAAGACCAAGCCCGCGGACGTGGTATTTCGCCGCGTGCCTGCATATCCCAGCGACAGCTGGGGGGACATGGCGAAGCTCTTCTACACGATCGAGGCCATGGGCCTGCTCGACCAGTATCACTCCAAGATCTTCGACGCGATCCACAAGGACGGCGTGAACCTCGCCAACAAGAAGATCCGCGATGCCTGGCTCTCCAAGAACGGCATCGACCCCGCGAAATACGCCGAGGTCGAGAAGTCCTTCACCGTCGCCACCAAGGTCGCGCGTGCGCGGCAGCTCACCCTCGCATACAAGGTGGACAGCGTCCCGCGGATCTTCGTGAACGGGAAGTACTACACCGCCGCGGAGCTCGCGGGCAGCCCGGAGCGGATCTTCCCCGTCGTCGACGAGCTGATCGCCATGGTGCGCAAGGAGCAGGCCGCGGCGCATCCCGCCCAGGCGATGGCGACGAAGCCCCGCAAGTAACGCGGCCGAGATACGCCGGCCGGTCCACCGGAAATGGATATCGGCCCCGGCAGCCGCGTCTTCATTACTGGTGCCTCCAGCGGAATCGGCGCCGCGCTGGCCCGCCAATACGCCGCGCGAGGCGCGATCCTCGGCCTTGCGGCGCGGCGCGAGGCAGCCCTGCGCAGCCTGGCGGCCGCCCTCGGCACGCCCTGCGGCATCCATCCCTGCGACGTAAGGGACCTCGCTGCGATGCAGGCGGCGGCAGCGGACTTCGTCGCGGCCCACGGCGTCCCGGACCTCGTCATCGCCAATGCCGGCGTGTCCCACGGCACGCTCACGGAAAATGCCGAGGATGCCGCGGTCTTCCGCGAGATCCTCGACGTGAACGTGACCGGGCTGGTGCATACCTTCCAGCCGTTCATCGCTCCGATGCGCGCTCGCGGCAGCGGCCGGCTCGCGGGCATCGCCTCGGTGGCCGGCTTCCGGGGCATTCCGGGCTCCTCGGCGTACAGCGCCTCGAAGGCGGCGGCGATCAGCTACCTGGAGTCGCTGCGGGTGGAGCTGCGCGCAAGCGGCGTGCGGGTAACGACGCTGTGCCCCGGCTACATCGCCACGCCGATGACCGCGAGCAACCCCTACCGGATGCCGTTCCTGCTCGACGCGGACGAGGCGGCGCGCCGCTTCGCCCGCGCGATCGACGCCGGGCGCCGTGTCGCGGTGATTCCGTGGCAGATGGCGATCATCGGGCGCATCCTGCGAGTGCTGCCCGACGCCGTGTACGACCGCCTTTTTTCGCGCGCCGGGCGCAAGCCCCGTAGGCCCTGAATCAGAGCTGCTCCGTCTCGCCCGGGCTCCTCCGTGTCCGGTGCAGCGTGCGGTTGTCGGTTCGCGGACTCAGAAACGAAAGCCGAGCTTGGCGGACAGCGAGGTGGAGCCGCCCAGCTTCTCGGCCTCGAAAGCGAGGTTCACCACGGCCAGGTTCAGGTTCAGGCCGCCGAAAACGCGGCCGCGATTGAACGTCTCGTCGGAGAGCTGCGTGCCGCCCGCCCTGGACTGGATGCGCACGGTGCCGGCACCCGCGTAGGGAGTCACGAAGGCGAGCCGCTTGGAGACCATCACGTCGAATGCCGCCGTGCTCACCGCGAGATCGCCCAGCCCGGTCGCCTTCGTTCCCGAAAGGCGCAGGGCGACCGCCGGCGTTGCGAGCGTGTCGTCCAGGACCGCCAACCGCAGGTCCGCGCCGAAGAGGGTCGCGCCCACCTGCGTCGTGCCTCCGATGAAGGCTCCCAGGTCGAGTCCGTGCACGAGCCCTTTGTAGACATGCAGCTTCGGCACCACGAGATCGGACAGGCCGCCCGCGCCCGCGCGCTCGAATGCCGACGAGTGCTGCACACGGGTATCGGTGACCTCGACGCCGACATCGAAGCCCAGCACTCCCAGGGAAGTGGCGGGAGTGACGCCCTTGTAGGCCATGGCCGCGCCGAGATCCTCGGAAAGGCCGTGGAATTCGTCCTGGGTGAGCGCGTCGAGGGAGTCGAACTGCGCCCCCGCCGCGGGAAGGGCCGCCGCGACGAATGCGGCCGCGAGTATGCGCTGGATCATCATGTCCTCGGAAGTTGGGGCGATTCGTGGAGCTCGAGCGTCTGGCCTGCCTTCATCACCTGCCCGGGCACGTCGTGGCCCACCACCAACGGGATGCGGCGCGCCACCGCAAGCAGCTTGGCCAGGTCCACGCGCGTGTCGTATCCCATGTCCTCGAGCATGTTCACCATGTCCTCGGTGCAGATGTTGCCCGTCGCACCCGGTGCGAACGGACACCCCCCGAGTCCCGATACCGAGCCTTCGAACGAGCGCACGCCCGACTCGATGCCGGCCACGACGTTCGCGAGGCCCATGCCCCTCGTGTTATGGAAGTGCAGCGTGTAGTAAGTGTCGTCGGGCGCCGGGAAACGCTCCAGCACCCTCCCGGTGAGATCGCGCACCTGGCGGGGATTCGCCATCCCCGTGGTGTCCGCGAGCGAGATGCCGTCGAATCCCAGCTCGCGGAAGCGTTCGACGAACCGGAAGACGACATCTTCGGGCACGTGGCCTTCGAACGGGCAGCCGAACGTGGTCGACAGGCTCATGGTGATCTTCATGCCGGCATCGTGCGCGACCCCGACCATCGTCGGCAGCTCCGCGAGCGACTGCTCGTGGGTGCGATTGATGTTGGCGCGGTTGTGCGTTTCGGAGGCGGAGACGACGCCGTTCACCTCGTCGGGCCTGCGCGCGGCCGCGGCGGCGTTGTGCACTCCGCGCACATTGGGCACGAGCGCGACGTAGGCCACTCCCGGGACACGGTCGATCCCCGCGAGCACTTCGGCGGCGTCGGCCAGGGCGGGCACCGCCTTCGCGGAGACGAACGAGGTCGCCTCGATCTTGTGCAATCCCGTGCGCGAAAGCTGGTTCACGAGCTCGATCTTCGTCGCGGTGGGCACGAAGACCTTCTCGATCTGGAATCCGTCGCGAACGGCGACGTCGTTGATGTAGAGCCGCATGGGGAAC
This sequence comes from Betaproteobacteria bacterium, assembly GCA_012274175.1. GTDB lineage: Bacteria > Pseudomonadota > Gammaproteobacteria > Burkholderiales > Usitatibacteraceae > Usitatibacter. The sequence goes on along the minus strand of JAAOZZ010000135.1, from coordinate 46 downwards.
CGGTTCGAGGACAGCGGGATTTTACTCTCCGGACGGCCCGCGGGTG
>JAAOZZ010000134.1 GCA_012274175.1 Betaproteobacteria bacterium | reverse complement strand
TCCCGGATGCGCTCGTCCACGATCTTCACGTCGAGCGTCTTCATGGGGAGGATGGGATCATCGGCTGCGGTCCTCGATGGCGTTCGTCGGGGTCCCCGCGGCGGCGCGCGATGGGCGCGGGCGCCTGGGGCGGGGCTAGGAAACCTGCTTGAGGGCCGTGACGTTCGCCTGCGCGGGCTGCTCGCGCAACCGAGCAGCGTGGGCGACGATCTCGCGGGCGATGCGCGACTTGGGCGCCCGCGCGAGCGCGTGCGCCCCGGCGTCGTCGTAGATCGTCACCTCGTTGTCGTCCTGGCCCACCGCGTGCTGCACCAGGTTGGCCACGATCATCGGGATCTTCTTGCGTGCGCGCTTCTCCTGGGCGTAGCGCGCGATGTCCTCGCTTTCCGCGGCGAAGCCCACGCAGAACGGCCCGCCGGGAAGCGACGCCACGTAGGCGAGGATGTCCTCGGTGGGCTTCAGCTTGAGCTCCATCGCCTCGGGCGACTTCTTCAGCTTGCGGCTCGAGGCGGCCACGGGCGTGTAGTCGGCCACCGCGGCCACGCCGAAGAAGTAATCGGCGTCCGCGACGTGCGCCTTCACCGCGTTGGCCATCTCCGCGGCGCTGGTCACGTACACGAAGTGCGCTTCAAGGGGAGGCGCGAGCGCCGTGGGACCGCTCACGAGTGTGACTTCCGCGCCCTGCGCCGCGGCGGCCTCCGCGATCGCGTAGCCCATCTTCCCCGAGCTCAAGTTCGTGATGCCGCGCACGGTGTCGATCGCCTCGAAGGTGGGCCCCGCGGTCACGAGCACCCTGCGGCCCGCGAGGCGCTTGGGCGCGAGGAAGGCGAGCACCGCTTCGAGCAGGTCCTCGGGCTCGACCATGCGTCCCATGCCGACCTCCCCGCACGCCTGGTCGCCGGCGGCGGGGCCGAGGATCGCCACGCCGTCGTCGCGCAGCAGCGCCACGTTGCGTTGCGTGGCGGGGTTGTCCCACATCTCGCGGTTCATGGCGGGGGCCACGGGCAGCGGGCAGTTGCGCGCGAGGCAGGTGGTGGAGAGCAGGTCGTCGGCGAGCCCGTGGGCGAGCTTGGCGAGGAAATCCGCGCTTGCGGGCGCGACCAGGATGGCGTCGGCGCCGCGCGAGAGCTCGATGTGCGCCATGTGGTTCGGGAAGCTCGCGTCCCAGAGGTCGGTGGCCACGGGCCGGCCCGTGAGCGCCTGGAACGTCGCCGGCGTCACGAAATGCGTCGCCGGCGCGGTCATCGCGACCCGGACCTCGACGTTATTCCTCACCAGGAGCCGGGCCAGCTCGGCCACCTTGTAGGCGGCGATGCCGCCCGTGACCCCGAGCAGCACGCGGCGATTCGAGACCTTGTCCATCGACCCATTTTACTCGCCATCGAGATGCCCATGTCCGAGGCCCTGCATGCACCCACCGAACGGCCCCGCGAACGCTTGCTCGCGCAGGGAGCGGCGTCGCTCTCCGACGCGGAGCTCATCGCGCTTTTCCTCGGGACCGGCGTGCGGGGCAGGAGCGCGCTCGCCATGGCCCGCGAGCTGCTGGATCGCTTCGGGCGCGTTTCGAGCGTGCTCTCCGCCGCGCCACGGGAGCTGGGCCAGGTTCCCGGGGTCGGCACGGCGCGCTACGCGCAGATCGCGGCGGTGATGGAGCTCGCGCGGCGCGCCCTCGCCGAGGAGATGAAGGCGCGCGACAGCCTCACGTCGCCCGGCGCGGTGCGCGGGTACCTGCGCCTGCGCATGCAGGACCTCGGCCACGAATGCTTCTATTGCGTGTTCCTCGACGCGCAGAACCGCGTGATCGTCGCCGAAGAGCTCTTCCGGGGTACCCTCACCCAGACGAGCGTGTACCCGCGGGAAGTCGTCAAGCACGCGTTGCGGCACAACGCCGCGGCGCTGATCCTCGCGCACAACCATCCTTCCGGGGTCGCGGAACCGAGCGTGCAGGACCAGGCCCTCACCCGCACCCTCGCCGAGGCGCTGGCGCTCGTGGACGTGAAGGTGCTCGACCACTTCATCGTGGTGCCGGGCGCGTGCCTGTCCTTCGCGGAGCGCGGGCTGCTCTAGCGGCGCACGAGATCCAGGGTGAAGAATTCGATGTTCACGCCGATCTCGCCGTCGCCGTAGACCTCGTTGTTGAAGTGGAAGTTGTCCACGAGGTAGTCGGCGGGCGCCGGGGAAAGCGCGGGTTCGATCGTGCGCGCCGTGTCGAGCACGTGCTGGAATTCGGAGCGGTTCATCCGGAACTCGAATGGTCCGCCCCATCCCCAGTCGTTGGGGGACACGAATCCCGTGGGAGTCGGGAGCGTCGACACGCCGAGGCTGCGTCCGAACGGAGTATCGGACCGGAATGTGGTGCCGACGATCACCTTGCCCGTGGTCACGTCGGGCGCAAGGTAATCGGAGGGCGCCACCGTGCCGTAAGTCAGCACCGTGAAGTACAGGTGGCGTCCCGAGCGCTGATCGATGAACTCGATGGTGGGGTGGCCGTATGCGGCGCTCCCGGCGGAACGCAGGTTGATGACCTTTACGTTGAGCGTGAATCGCAGCGCGAGCTCCACGTCCGATTCGTATGCGCCCCAGGGAAAGAAACGTCCGTCGAAAGCGCCGGGGGAGACCGTCGTGCGGAACTGGTAGAGGGGATTCACGCTCGAATACATCGAGCGACCACGCCGCGACGTGTCGATGTGGATCCCGAGGATAGGGCCGGCTCCCTCCACGAAAGTGTCATTCGCCGACGTCGCCGCGGGGCCTGCGGACTCCGTGTAGACGAAGGAGGTCGACATGCCGGTGCGGTCGAAGAAAACGCCCGGCATGCGTTCGGGTTGCGTGGGCGGATAGAGAGTCGTCGGCGCGGGCAGGTTGTTCACGGCCATGCAGGGGCCCAGGTTCGCCGACTCGTCCTCGCACACACTGCTGGGAAGGATCTTGTTCGTAAGATCGATGCTCACCTCGAAGGACTTGACGGGGATGTCCTTGGCTGCGAGAGAGCAGAACGCGATTCCCTCGTCGAGCCATCCGCGGGAGAGCATCTTCGAGCGCTCTTCGGCGCTGCTCACGTAGCGGTGGTTGCTGTCGTTGAACATCCAGCGGTTGTTGTAGAGGCGGTAGACCGGCGTGAGGCCCGTCGCGCATTGCCCCGAAGCGCCGGGCACGGAAACGGTGAACTCGAAGCGCTCGAAGGTCCATCCGGAGCCAGGCTTCTCGAGGCCCTCGGCCTCCGCCGCGTTGGCGGTGTAGAAGTGGGAGTTGGGCCCGATGCCCGGAGTGCCGTAAAAGCGGGCCACCGGCAATCCGCAGTCGGGTCCCGTGAAGCAGGCATTACCTCGTAAGGGGTAGGTGTAGGCCAGGAACGAGTAGCCGGTCTTCACCCAGCCGGGACCGGCGCTGCCGTTGTCGATTCCCTGCTCCTCGACCGGGTCGGCCGTGAGGAAGTAGTGCCCGAGGTTCGTGTTGTAGTACTCGACGACCGTCGCTTGCACGTACGGAATTGCAAAGGCGAGCGCGGCCGGGGCGAAGAACCACAGGAGCCCCGCGACGCCGGCGGCGAGGCGGCGGATGTGCATCGAGCGGGGGATGGCGGCCATGGTGTTGCTCCGGCTTGCGGGCAAGGCCCGGAAACTGCTAAAATCCAATGCTTTGATTCTACATTCGGATTGACGAGGTTTCCCATGTCGCGCGTTTGCCAAGTCACGGGCAAGGCCCCTCGCGTCGGGCACCATGTGTCCCACGCGAACAACAAGACCAAGCGGCGCTACCTGCCCAACCTGCAGTACCGCAGGTTCTGGGTCGAGAGCGAGAACCGCTGGGTGAAGATGCGCCTCACGAGCGCGGGCCTGCGCCTCATCGACAAGAAGGGCATCGACGTGGTGCTGGCCGACATGCGGGCCCGCGGCGAGAACGTCTGAGGAAAGGCTGAACCATGCGTGAAAAGATCAAGCTCGAATCGTCCGCCGGCACCGGCCACTTCTATACCACCACCAAGAACAAGCGGACCATGCCGGACAAGATGGAGATCAAGAAGTACGATCCCGTCGCCCGCAAGCACGTGGTCTACAAGGAAGGCAAGCTGAAGTAGCCGGCCGCGTTGCCGCGCGCGGGATCCGCGCGCGCGAAAAAAAGCCCCGACGCGTCGGGGCTTTTTCTTTGGGGCGCCGGCGGGTCAGGCGTAGTTGCGCAGGCGCCTCGAGAACGAGACCAGGGGCTCCACGCCGCTGCGCTCGGCGCGGTCGCACCAGTCCTTCAACTGGTGCACGAGCTGCTCGGTGGTGAGGGTGGAGCGCTGCCAGATGCGCGCGAGGTCCTGGCGCATGGTGAGCGTGGTCTTGAGCGAAGGGCTCGCCTCGACCACGCGGTCGATGGCCTCGCGATGCTTCGCCGGCACCACCGCGGCGTCCAAATGCAGCCACTTGCGGATGCTGGTGAGGGGCGTGCAATCGTGGCCCTTCTCCCGCAGGGCGGCGATCTCGAGCTCGGCGGCGAGCTTGATCGACTTCGCGTACTTCGCCATCACGTCGTAGCGGTGCATGATGACCGCCTGCAGCGTCTGGGCGTCCACCTCGAAGCGCGACGGGTCGAGCTTCACCTTCGGCGCCTGCTTGCGCACGGTCGCGAGCCCGAAGGTCTGCAGCGTGCGGATGTAGAGCCAGCCCAGGTCGAACTCGTACCAGCGCAGCGAGAACTTGGCCGAGGTCGGGTAGGCGTGGTGGTTGTTGTGCAGCTCCTCGCCGCCGATCCACGCGGCCCAGGGCACGATGTTCGTGCTGTCGTCGTCGGTCTGGAAGTTGCGGTAGCCGAAGTAGTGGCCCACGCCGTTGATGACGCCGGCGGCCCAGAACGGGATCCACCCGAGCTGGAGGCCGTAGATGATCGCGCCGGGCACCACGCCGAAGAGCGCGATGTCGATGGCGGCGAGCAGCAGGATGCCCCACTTGTTCATGGGCGTGTAGACGTTGCGCTCCATCCAGTCGTCCGGGGTGCCGTGGCCGTAGCGCTGCATCGTCTCCGGCTTGTGGGACTCCTTCACGTAGAGCACGACCCCCGTGAAGAGGACCTTGTTGATGCCGTAGTAGCGCGGGCTGTGGGGGTCTTCCTCGGTCTCGCACTTCGCGTGGTGCTTGCGGTGGATGGCCGCCCATTCCTTCGTGATCATGCCCGTGGTGAGCCACAGCCAGAAGCGGAAGAAATGGCTCACGACCGGGTGCACGTCCAGCGCGCGGTGCGCCTGGCAGCGGTGGAGGTAGACGGTGACTCCCGCGATGGTGATCTGCACCAGGATCAATCCGGCGATGAGATCGCCCCACCAGGGAAGATTCAGTAAACCGCTGAACATTCGATTTGCGCCCTCAGTCAGGTTGATTCCATGCTCTGGCCGGAAGCGCTGGCCGGCATGGAAGACATTGTGATCGCTTGCGATTGTACCTCGCCCGGAGGGACCCGGAGTTGCGCTGGGACAAATAGGACTCAAGTGCCTGAAGGGGCTGGCTTTTCTCCTGTTTCAGGTGTAGCCACGAGGCGCACGTCGCGACGGGGGTAGGGAATGTCGATTCCATGGGCCTTGAAGGTCCTGAGGATGTCCTTCAGCAGGTCGCTGCGCAGCAGGCCTTCGCCCGCGGCCGGGTCGGCGATCCAGACGTTCAGGTGCAGCTCGACGCCGCTATCGCCCAGCTGCCTCACGTGCGCCGAAGGGGCCGGTTCGGCGATGACCCGCGGGTTGCGATGGGCCACCTCGATCAGCAGCGCGCAGGCCCGGTCCACGTCGCTTTCGTAGGCCACCGAGAGCGCGATCGCCACCAGCAGCTTCGGGTCGCTGTAGGTGTGGTGCGTCACGGTCTGGGTGATCAGCGTCTCGTTGGGGATGATCGACTCGTTGCCGTCGAGCGCCCGGATCACCGTGTAGCGCGACTCGATCGCCTTCACCTCGCCGCGCCGGCCGTCCACGGTCACGATGTCCCCGATGCGTAGCGACCGGTCGAGCAGCACGATGAAGCCGCTCACGTAGTTGCTCGCGATCTTCTGCAGCCCGAAGCCCAGGCCCACGCCGAGCGCCCCGCTGAACACCGAGAGCGCCGTGATGTCGATTCCCGCCATCGGGAGCGCCACGAAGACGGCGGCCAGCAGCGCGCCGGCGCGCACCAGCTTCGCGATCACGATGCGCGTGGACATCTCCACCGTCGCCGCGGCGAGCACGCGCGTCTCGGTGATGCGCCCCAGCCACAGGGCCAGGGTGAGCGTGACCGCGAGGGCCGCGAGCGCCTGCATGACGAGCCAGAGCGTGATGCGCTGCCGGTCCTTGCCGACGGCGAAGCCCACGTCGTCCAGGGCGGCGATCACGTCGGGCAGCAGCCCCGTCACGTAGAGCACCACGCCGACCCACGCCACCCACGCCACGATGCGCCCCGCGTTGCGCAGGAACGCCCCCTCGGGAATGACGTGCCCCAGGACATACACCGCCAGCCGGATCACGAGCCAGGCCACCAGCAGCGACTGCACGACGGCGAGCAGCGCGACCGACTGGTAGCGCGCGAGCACGAGCCGTCCGATGGCCAGGAACGCGAGGGTGAAGAACGGGAAGGCCACCCGCGCGAAATCGCCCTTGCCGAACTTCCACCGCGCGCCGGGGCGCACCCGGCTGCCGATCGTGCGCGCCGCGAGGTGTCCCAGCAGGACCGCGAACG
>JAAOZZ010000133.1 GCA_012274175.1 Betaproteobacteria bacterium | reverse complement strand
GTGTACGAGGTGCTGATGCGCGACGGCGCGCTGCAGCGGGTGGAGAATCCGGCCAAGATGCCCGACCTTTCGCGGGTCGAGGAGATCCGCGAGCCCATCATCACCACCACTATTTTCGTGCCGCAGGAGCACGTGGGCGCCATCATGACGCTGTGCACGCAGAAGCGCGGGGTGCAGACGAACATGCAATATACCGGCCGGCACGTGATGCTGACCTACGAGATGCCGCTTTCGGAAGTGGTGATGGACTTCTTCGACAAATTGAAGTCGGCGAGCCGCGGCTACGCCTCGCTCGACTACGAATTCAAGGAATACCGCGCCTCCGACGTGGTGAAGCTCGATATCCTCATCAACGGCGAGCGCGTGGATGCGCTGTCGCTGATGGTGCATCGCGACAGCAGCCGCTACCGCGGGCGCGAGCTGGTGTCGCGCATGCGCACGTTGATACCGCGGCAGATGTTCGACGTGGCGGTGCAGGCGGCGATCGGTGCCAATATCATTGCGCGCGAGACGGTCAAGGCCTTGCGCAAGAACGTGCTGGCGAAATGCTACGGCGGCGACATCACGCGCAAGAAAAAGCTGCTGGAGAAGCAGAAGGCGGGCAAGAAGCGCATGAAGCAGGTGGGCAACGTGGAGATCCCGCAGGAAGCCTTCCTCGCCATCCTGCAGGTGGAGTCAAAGTAGCGAACAAGGAGAAGAAGCGATGCAAGGCGGTCTCGACTGGCAAATGATCGCGATGGTGGCGGCGGCGGCCTGCGCCGCGGTCATCGGATGGGATTTCGTGGCCTCCCGCGGGGGGCGCGGCAGCACCGACACGCGCAAGGGCTTGCTCGAGGTGGCATGGCCGGTGCTCTTCATCGCGGTGATGGGGCTGCTGCTCAAGTTCACCGACTTCGCCGCGGTGCTGCTGCTCGCGGCGGTGATCACCGGCCTCATCTGGCTGTGGGACGTGCAGTGGGCGCGCAAGCGCCGCACCGCCGGCGAGCCCGAGCCGGTGCTGGTGGACATGGCGCGGGCGTTCTTCCCCGTGATCGTGGTGGTGTTCATGATCCGCTCGTTCTGGGTCGAGCCGTTCAAGATCCCGTCGGGCTCGATGAAGCCCACGCTGCTGGTGGGCGACTTCATCCTCGTGAACAAGTACACCTACGGCATTCGCCTTCCGGTGATCAACAAGAAGATCTTCGACGTGAACCCGGTACACCGGGGCGACGTCGTCGTGTTCCGTTATCCCGACGACCCGAGCGTGGACTACATCAAGCGCGTGGTGGGCTTGCCCGGGGACAAGGTGGTGTACCGCAACAAGCGCCTCACCATCAACGGGGAATCGGTGGCGTGGCAGAGCTCCGGGTTCTACACCGACGCGGAGCTGAACTACCTGCGGCTGCCCACCTACCTCGAGAAGCTGGGGCCCCACAACCACGAGATGATGATCGTGCCCGCGCAGCCTCCCGTGGACCTGGCGCAGGTCCGCCAATTCCCCCATCGCGACAATTGCGAATACAATGACGAGGGCTTCAGCTGCACGGTTCCCGCGGGAGAATACTTCATGATGGGAGACAACCGCGACCAGAGCAGCGACAGCCGCTACTGGGGCTTCGTACCCGACGACCACCTCAAGGGACGCGCGTTCCTGGTGTGGATGAACTTCGGCGACCTCAAGCGCATCGGCAGCGCCATCGAGTGACAAGTCAAGGGGGAAGTCATGCACAAGCAGCGCGGAATCACGTTGACGGGCCTGATCGTCGTGCTGGTCGTGCTGGGTTTCGTCGGCATCATGGCCGCGAAGCTCGTGCCCTCGTACGTGGAGTACTGGGGCGTGCGCAAGATCCTTGCGACCATGGAGAACGCGGGCGAGACCAAGGGGACGGTGCGCGACATCCGCCGCGCCTTCGACCTGCGCAACGCGATCGAGGACGTGAAGAACGTGCGCGGCGACGACCTGGAGATCTCCAAGGACGGCGGCGACACCGTGGTCACGGCGAGCTGGTCGGTCAAGATCCCGCTCGTCTACAACGTGAGCGCGTGCATCGACTTCGTGGCGACCACGGCCAAGTGACGCGCAGGGCGGGGCGCGGCGGGGAATCCCTCGAAGGCCTCGAAACGCTCGAACGCCTGCTGGGCCACCGCTTCGCGTCCCCCGAGTTCGCCCGCCAGGCGCTCACCCACCGCAGCTTCGGCACCCCGCACAACGAGCGCCTCGAGTTCCTCGGCGACAGCCTGCTCAACTGCGCGGTCGCGACACTGCTCTACGAACGCTTCCCCCGGCTCCCCGAAGGCGACCTGTCGCGCCTGCGCGCGGCCCTCGTGAACCAGGCGTCGCTCTCGCAGGTCGCCCAATCCGTGGGACTGGGCGAGCGGCTGCGGCTGGGCGAAGGGGAATTGAAGAGCGGCGGCTTCCGCCGGCCCTCGATCCTCGCCGATGCGCTGGAAGCCCTGCTGGGCGCGGTGTTCCTCGATGCGGGATTCGACGCGGTGCGCAAGGCCGTGCAGCACCTGCTCGCCGAGCGGCTCGAGCGCGCCGAGGGCACTCCCGTCGACAAGGATCCCAAGACGGAATTGCAGGAGCACCTGCAGGGCCGCGGCCTGGCGCTTCCCCGCTATGCCGTCATGAAGACCGAAGGCGAGGCCCACGACCAGACCTTCACGGTGGAATGCCGCGTGGACGACCTGGGGCTCGTCGCGACCGGGCAGGGTGCGAGCCGGCGCACGGCGGAGCAGGGCGCGGCGCAGGGCGTGCTCGTGCAGCTCGAGAAGCCCCCGCGGCGGCGCAAGCCATGAGCCTCGCGCCGTTTCGCACCGGCGCCGTCGCCATCGTCGGCCGTCCGAACGTCGGCAAGTCCACGCTGCTGAACCACCTCGTGGGGGCGCACGTGGCCATCACCTCGCGCAAGCCCCAGACCACGCGCCATCGCCTGCTCGGGATCCACACCGACGATCGCTCCCAGGTCCTGTTTGTCGACACGCCCGGCTTCCAGACGCAGCACCGCAACGAGCTCAATCGCACGATGAACCGCACCGTGAGCCTCGTGGCCGCGGAAGTGGACGCGGCGCTGCTCGTGATCGACGCCGCCGGGTGGGACCCGCGCGACGATCCGGTGCTGGCGCTCCTGCCGGCGAAATTGCCCGTGATCCTCGCCCTCAACAAAGTGGACAAGATGCGCGACAAGGCCCTGGTCGCCACGACCCTCGTCGATGCCAACCGGCGCCGCGACTTCGCGGCCCTGGTGCCGGTGAGCGCTTCCAAGGGCACGCAGCTGAAGGCGCTGATGGGGGAGATCCGCAAGCTCCTCCCGGAAGCTCCGGCCATCTATCCGCCCGACGAGATCACCGACCGGCCCGAGCGCTTCCTCGCCGCCGAGCTCGTGCGCGAGCGCATCTTCCGCCTGCTGGGCGACGAGCTGCCCTACGCGATCGCGGTGGACGTGGAGAAGTTCGAGATCGAGGGCAACCTGCGTCGCATCGCGGCCACCATCTACGTGGACCGTCCCGGCCACAAGGCGATCGTGATCGGGGAAAAGGGCGCGACGTTGAAGCGCATCGGCACCGAGGCGCGCCACGCCATGGAAGCGCTCTTCGGATCGAAGGTGTTCCTCGAGACGCACGTGCGCGTGAAGAGTGGCTGGGCCGACAACGACGCGGCGCTGAAATTGCTCGGGTACCGGTAGGAACCGGGGTCCGTCCCCATGGACAAGGGCTACGTCCTCCACACCTATCCGTACCGCGAGACGAGCCTCATCCTGCAGGTCTGGACGGAGAAGCACGGGCGCCTGGGGCTGGTAGCGAAGGGAGCGCGCCGCCCGCGCTCGGCGAGCCGCAGCGTGCTCGTGCCGTTCCAGCCCCTGGCGCTCGACTGGTTCGGCCGCGGGGAGCTTCGCACCCTGAAGACCGCGGAGCCCGCGGCACCCGCCACGCCGCTCGGCGGGGCGAGCCTCCTGTCGGCGTTCTACCTGAACGAGCTGCTGCTCAAGCTCACCACGCGCGACGATCCCCACGAGGCGCTCTTCGCCGCCTACGACGAGGCGATCACGGCTTTGCGGGATCTTTCGCGCGCCCACGGCGAGCGGATGCGTGCCCAGCCGCAGGACGAGCCGCGTGCCGCCGAGTCGGCGCCCGATCCGCAGCGCGCAATCGAGCCCGTGCTGCGTCGATTCGAGCTGCGCCTGCTGCAGGAGGTGGGGTTCGCGCTCGAGCTGGAGCGCGAGGCGGAAACGCGCGCTCCGATCGCTGCCGAGCGCGACTACTGGTACGTGGTGGAGCGCGGACCCATTCCCGCGCCGGAAGGCGCCGCCGCCCCGGCCAATGCAGTGCGCCTACGGGGGCTCACGCTGCTCGACCTGTGCCGAGGGCGCCTAGACGATCCCCGGACCATCGCGCAGTCCAAGCAGTTGATGCGGCTGCTCATCAACCATTCGCTCAACGGCCAGGAGCTCGCGACGCGCGCGATGGTGCGCGACCTCCAGCGACTCGACGATTCCGGCTGAGGCGCCGGGACCGCGGCGACGCCGGACGCGGCTAACTACTTCTCCCGAGCACGGATCGCCGCGGCACCCAGCGCACCGAGAAGCAGCGCCGTGAGGATCAGGCCCCATTGGCCCAGCGTCGGGATCTGCTGCTCGCCGCCGACCCCGGGAGCCGCCGCGGGCCCGAAGGCAATGGCGTCGGTATCGTTCGGCAATGCCCCGATGTTGGTCACGGCGCCGGTCGCCGTGTTGATCTGCACGAGGCGCGTGCTAGCCACGCCACCGTTGTTGCTGTTCACCGCGAAGAGCGTCGCGCCGTTGAAGGCCATGGAGTTCATGGCGTTGGTGAAAGGCGCACCCGTGATCGCGGGTCCCGTCGTTCCCGCACCGGTAGCCGTGTTGACGGTGTCGAGCGTGCCGGTCGCGGTCGTGGCCGAAAGGAACGCGGTGCCACCGGCATTGATCGCGAGCCCGCCCCCGGTCGTGCCGGCGATGCCCGACGCGCCAAGCGACGTGGGCACGCCCGTCGCGAGGTTGACGGTGGCCAGCACGTTGAGGTTTTGCCGCCATGCAAACAGCACGCCCGCGGAATTGAACGAGAGATCCGATGCCTGGAGGACGCCCGCAGCGCCGATGCGCGTCGCCGCTCCGGTGGTGGTGTTGATGGTGAAGAGGCTGCGCGGATCGGTAGGCGAGCCACCGGAGACCGCATAGAGGACGCCGGTGGTCGGGTGGAACGCGAGGCCCGTGATGCTGATCGGATTCACGCCCTCCAGGATCGGGCCCACCAGGGTGGCGGCGGCGGTCACCGGATTCACGGTGAAGAGCTGCCCGTTCACGCCGTTCGAACCCGTGGCGATGTAGAGCGTTTGCGCCGAAGCGGCGCCGCAGGCGATCAGGGCGAAGCCGGCGATCAGGCGGACGATGCGGGTGCGCATATTCATGTTATTGGCCTCCTGGCGATTTCGCGCATGTTACTTCGAATCGGGCCGACACCGCCAGATTTCTCCCCCGGGCGGCGGCCGGGGTAAAATTCGCGCTCTCCTGCGATCGTGCGGGACTTTCCACCAGGACTCGCCGTGATCGAGCTGGGCGTCAACATCGACCATGTGGCCACCCTGCGCCAGGCCCGGCGCACCTACGAGCCGGACCCGGTGTGGGCCGCGGTCGAAGCACACCTCGGGGGCGCCGACGGTATCACGGTGCACCTGCGGGAAGACCGCCGGCACATCCAGGACGAGGACGTGCGCCGTCTTCGCGAGCTCACCCACATCAAGCTGAACCTCGAGATGGCGGCCACCGACGAGATGGTCGACATCGCGCGGCGCATCAAGCCGGAGATGGCGATGCTC
>JAAOZZ010000132.1 GCA_012274175.1 Betaproteobacteria bacterium | reverse complement strand
GCCGGCGGCTTCTTGTTGATCGTGATGATGCGGTTCTCGACGGTGATGTAGCCGCCCGCGGTGAGGTCGCGGAAGATGCGGCTCACCATGTCCCGGGATGCGCCGACCCGCTCGGAGATTTCCTGCTGGGTGATCTTGTCGGGTATCGCGAGCTTCCCGTCCACTTCCACCGCCATGTTGAGCAGCAGCCGGGCCACGCGACCGTAGACGTCCAGCAGGGCCAGGTCCTTCACGCTGCTGGTGGCGATGCGCGCGCGGTCGATGATCTTGGAGATCATGTCGAGGGCGAAATCGGGGTTCTTGCGTATCGCCTCGCGCACCGGGTCCCGCGCCACCACGGAGAACGTGCTGGGCTCGAGCGTCATCACGGAGGCCGAGCGGGGCTTGCCGTCGAGAGCCATCTCGCCCACGTACTCGCCGGGACCCTGGGTGTCGAGGATCATCTCGTGGCCTTCCGTATCGGAGATGAAGACCTTCACCCGGCCGCTCAGGATCACGAACACCGAGTCGCTCGAGTCGCCCTCGGTGATGAACACGGTGTTCTTCGGGTACGTGCGCACCCGTCCCAGGGACGCGAGCTGCCTCACGAACGGGTCGGAAATACCTTGGAGCTGCGCGGCGCTCGGCGTATCCGCTGTCATATTGTTCTCGGGAGCGCGGAAGACAGGCCCAGTCTAGCACCCGGCTCGGGGCGCGTTAAGATACGGACCCATGGACGAAGCCGACGCGCGGGACGGTGGCGCGCAGCGCGCATTCGCGGTGGCCGCTTTCGCGCTGGCCGGCCTCGCATTCTCCTTGACGCCCGTGGCCGAGCGCCTCGATGCCCTGGTGCTCGACAGCGAGTGGTCGGTGCTGCGCAAGGTGGCCCCGCGGCCCGCGCCCGACGACATCGTCATCGTCGGCATCGACGAGGCGACCATCCGTGCCGTGCCCCAGCCCATCGGCGTGTGGAACGAGCCCCTGGGGGAAGTCCTGGTGCGCATAGCCTCGGCGAAACCCCGTGCCATGGCGCTGGACGTGGCGTTGCCCGACCGCTCGTTCGATACGCTGCACCCCGGCCTCGACCGGGCGCTCCTGGTGGGGCTCGCGGCGGCGCGCGACAACGGCCCCTTCGTCGCCTCGCTCTCGATCGACGCGCGCACGCGCTCCGCGCGGCCCGTGTACCCGCCGTACCTCGCGGTGCTCGCCGACGAGCACCTCGGCATCGACCTGCTCGCGCGTGACGTAGACGGCGTCACGCGCCGCTTCTCGCTGCTGATTCCCACCGAAGACGGCGGCTTTCCGACGTTGGCGGGACGCCTGTGCCGGGCGCTGTCGAAGGATTGCGACGACGGCCTCATCGACTTTGCGCTCGGGCCGGCATTTCGCAGCGTGCCCTTCGAACGCATCCTGCACACGCGGGACACCCGGTGGCTCGAGGAGCAGTTCCGGGGGCGGATCGTGATGATCGGGGAGACGGGGCGCTATGCCGATCGCATCTCCATTCCCGTGAACCTGGCCGGGTGGGAGGCCGAGCAGGGCACGTCGCCCGGGATCGTCGTTCATGCGCAATCGCTGCGCACCGCGCTCACCGGCACGGCCGCCCGGACGGCGTCGCGGCCGGCCGTCATGGTCCTGGTGGCGATGGCGGCGATGCTCGCGTTCCGGCGCAACTGGCGTGCCGGCGCCGCGCTGACCGCCGCGGGAATCCTGGCGCTCGCCGGGGCCAGCCTCGCGTCCCTGCGGGGCGGGATGTTCCTGCCCATTTCCGCCGCCTGCGGCACGGCTGCGCTAGCCTGGGCAACGAGCGCGGCCCTCGCGTGGCGAAGCGAACGGGCGCGGCGAAAGCCGACCCAGCTCCCCTCCGGAGGGCCCTGAGGGCGGTCCGGGCGGGGGATAGTTGTCCGATTTTCGGCATGGTGGGTGCGAAATAAGTCGCTGCGCCGGCGAGGGCGCCTGGCGCACGATGGCTACAGGTTTGCGGGTTCCCTCCTCTCCCGCAGCTCGCTGGGCGACGTGAGGCCAAGAGCATGGCGCCTATGCTTGACTCTCCCCGGTTTAGGCCGGGGAGAGGCTTGTTTTTTCCGCCCCGCGCACCGTCCGCTCCGCCCTGGGACGGCCATCGTGAGAAAATATCGGTCCTTCCCTCACCCGGCCCCCTCGCCCGGGAGGTCCCGAGCCCATGTGCGGAATCGTCGGAGCCATCTCCAGCCGTGACGTCGTGCCCATCCTCACCGAGGGCCTGAAGCGCCTCGAGTATCGGGGCTACGATTCGGCCGGCATCGCGGTGGTCGGGGAGGGAATCCGCCGCGTGCGCCGCGTCGGGCGCGTGGCCGAGATGGAAAGGGCTGTCCGTGCCGAGGACCTGAAGGGCATTCTCGGAATCGCCCACACGCGCTGGGCGACCCACGGCGGCGTGACGGAGCCCAACGCCCATCCGCACGTCTCCATGGACGAGATCGCGGTGGTCCACAACGGGATCGTCGAGAACCACGAGGAACAGCGCGCGCGGCTCAAGGCCCTGGGCTATGCATTCGCCTCCCAGACCGACACGGAAGTCGTCGCGCACCTGATCCACCACTACTACAAGGCCGGCGGCGGGGACCTCTTCGCCGCCACGCGCAAGGCGGTCGCGGACCTGCGCGGCGCCTATGCGCTCGGGGTCGTGGCCCTTTCCGAGCCCCAGACCATGACCGGCGCGCGCATGGGATGTCCGCTCGTGGTGGGACTGGGCGACGGCGAGAATTTCCTC
>JAAOZZ010000131.1 GCA_012274175.1 Betaproteobacteria bacterium | reverse complement strand
GATCATGGCCAAGTGCGGCGACGACGAGGCCTGCCTCACGCGCGAGACGCAGAAGATGGGCTTCGCGATGCAGGGCACGCCGCAGATGGATGCCGCGATGGGCGCGAAGAAGGACGTGCAGGCGCTCTCGAAGCAGGACGCGTTGCGCTACCAGGCATGGCGTCCCACGGCGCAGGCGGGCACGTACCTCATCGACGAGGCCGTGCACATCTCCGTGACCGACCCGATCTGCACGAGCAAGCCGCGCCATCGCTGCACGCGCGACGAAACCCGCAAGGGCTCGGGCGAGGTGCCGCTGCCGCCGGAGGCGAGTTCGAAGCGCAACCAGGGTGCGGCCGCGGGGATCTCCGCCGTCGAGGTGGATTCCGCGAAGAACACGCTCACCGTGACGCTTCCGGTGGCGCTGTCCATGCTGCCCTATACCGAGACCATCGTGACCGACGAGCCCGAAGGGACCCATGACACGCCCACCCCCAGGGGCCCGCAGCGCAAGCTGCTGCGCTACCGCGTCAATGCGGCCGGCGGCATCATGCACGAGAAGCCGTTCACGGTGCCGCTCAAGGGCGGGTGGCGCAGCCAGCAGGGCGAGCAGGTGATGTACCTGAAGGGCGAGTTCGGCGATGCCGGGAAGCTCACGGTGCGCTGGCGCTTCACGGTGAGCGGATGACCCCGTAGGCGGGAGGTCGAGGCAGCAACAAATTCTTACGTTCCCTCATCCGGAACGAAGTTCTGCCCTGTGTGCGCGCGGTATGATCCCGGTTTGCCATGAACGAGATCCTTCCGCGCTCTTCGCGCCCGACCCGCCGCAAGTGGCTGGCCGTGGCCGTGGCCTGCATCGTGATCGCCGCGGCGGCGGGCTGGCGGCTCGTGGGCAAGGCGCCCGGGGCCGTGCGCAAGGGTCCCGGGCCGGTGGCGGTCGTGACGGCGCTGGCCGAGACGCGCGACGTGCCCGTGCGCCTCACCTCCAACGGTACCGTCACCGCCCTGCAATCGGTGGACCTGCGCGCCCAGGTCACGAGCACCGTGAAGGAAGTGCACATCCGCGAAGGGCAGAACGTGCGCGCGGGAGAGCTGCTCTTCACGCTCGACGCGGGCACCGAGGACGCCAACCTCAAGAAGGCCCAGGCCCAGGTGGAGAAGGACCAGTCGGATTTCGCCACTGCCCAGAGGAACCTCCAGCGGCAGGTCGAGCTCTTCAACCAGAAGTTCATCTCCCAGGCGGCCCTCGACACCGCGAGAAACCAGGTGGACACGCTCACCGGCCAGCTCGCCATCGACCGCGCGGCGGTGGAAGCCGCGCGGGTCGCGCTCACGTTCACCGCGATCCGCGCGCCCTTCGCGGGGCGCACCGGCATCATCAACGTGCGCGCCGGCAGCCTGGTGCAGCCATCCGGCAACGCGTCCTCCCTATCCGGCACGCCGGCACTCGTCACGGTGACCCAGATCGATCCCATCACGGTCGCGTTCACGCTGCCCGAAAAGGAATTGCCGAGCCTGCAGCGGGCGCTTGCCGCGGGACCCGTGTCCGTCGTCGCTACACCCCAGGCCGGCGGCGAAAAGTTCACCGGCCGGATCGTCTTCGTCGACAACGCCGTGGACAGCACGACCGGGACGATCCGCCTCAAGGCCGAGTTCGACAACGGGAAGGCGAGGCTCTGGCCCGGCATGTACGTGACGGTCCAGGTTTCCCCGCGCACCCTCTCGAACGCCGTTGTGGTTCCCGCCCAGGCGGTGCAGACCGGGCCGGACGCGCGCTTCGTGTACGTCGTGGGCGCCGACCGCAAGGTCGCGCAGCGCGTCGTGACGCTCGCCTATGTCGAGCAGGGCCTCGCGGTGGTCGATGGCCTGCAGGCCGGGGCGCGCGTGGTGGTGGAGGGTGCGCAGAACGTGAAGCCCGGCAGCGTCGTGGCCGAGGCGCAGCACGCCGCTCCCGGACCGGCCGAGGAAAGCGCCACGGGCGAGCCCCGCAAGGGCGCGAGGGCGAAGGGCGAAAAGCCCGCGTGAGGGCGCCCGGGGTGCCATGAACCTCTCGGAACCCTTCATCCGCCGGCCGGTGATGACCGTCCTGCTGTCGGCCGCGGCGGTCGTGGCCGGCGTGCTCGCCTACGGCGGCATCCCCATCGCCGCGCTCCCGCAGTTCGACACGCCGATCATCCAGGTGACAGCCCACCTTCCCGGCGCGGGGCCCGAGACCATGGCCTCCTCGGTCGCCACGCCGCTCGAGAAGCAGTTCTCGACCATCTCGAGCCTCGACGTGATCAGCTCGACCTCCACGCAGGGCGAGACGCAGATCACGCTCGAATTCAACCAGGACCGCGACATCGACAAGGCGGCGGTGGACGTGCAGGCCGCGCTCTTCCGCGCCTCGCGCGACCTGCCGCCCGAGATGACGACGCCGCCTTCGTACCGCAAGGTCAATCCCGGCGACTTCTCGATCATCTTCGTGACGCTCTCCTCGCCATCGATGGCGCTCTCGGAGCTCGACAGCTACGCGGAGAACCTGATCTCGCCCACGCTCTCGACGCTGCCGGGCGTGGCGCAGATCAGCGTGGCCGGCCAGAAGCGCTTCGCGGTGCGGGTGCGCGCCCGTCCCGACGCGCTCGCCGCCCGCAACCTCACCATGGACGACCTCGCGAACACCCTGCGCCTGGCCAACGCCAACTCGCCGGTGGGCACCCTCGACGGCGAGCGCCAGACCCTCACCATCCAGGCGAACCGGCAGCTCACCCACGCCGCCGACTTCCGCCCGCTCATCGTCGCGACCCTTGCCAACGGCAATACCGTGCGCCTCGAGGACGTGGCCGACGTCCAGGACAGCGTCGAGTCGGTGAAGACCGCGAGCTGGTCCAACGGCGTGCCCTCGATCGCGCTCTTCATCCAGCGCCAGCCGGGCGCCAACACGGTCGCGGCCATCGACGCGATCAAGGCGACGCTGCCCGGGATCTTCGCGCAGATGCCCAAGTCGGTGGACCTGCAGATCCAGCTCGACCGCTCCACCTCGATCCGCGCCGCGATCCACGACGTGAAGATCACGATCGGGATCACCGCGCTGCTCGTGGTGCTCGTGATCTACCTCTTCCTGCGCCGGCCTTCCGCCACCATCATCCCCGCGCTGTCGCTGCCGATCTCCCTCATCGGCACGCTCGCCCTCATGCGCGCGCTGGGGCTGTCGATCGACAACGTGTCGCTCCTGGGCATCACGCTCGCCGTGGGCCTCGTGGTGGACGACGCCATCGTCATGCTCGAGAACATCGTGCGCCACGTCGAGGAGGGGATGGATCCCTTCCAGGCGGCGATCGTGGGCTCCCGGCAGATGGGATTCACGATCGTCTCGATCTCGATCTCGCTGGTGGCGGTCTTCATCCCGATCTTCTTCATGCCGGGGGTGATCGGCGGGCTTTTCCATGAATTCGCGATCGTCGTCTCCCTCGCGATCCTGGTGTCGGCGGGCGTGTCCCTCACCCTGGTGCCGATGCTCGCCAGCCGCTTCATCAAGCACGAGCGGGATGACGACCCGGTCCTGCGCTGGACCGCCTGGTTCGAGCGCTCCTTCCAATGGGTGCTGCGCCGGTACGAGGTCGTCCTCGACTGGTGCCTCGTGCACCGGTTCACCGTCCTCATGGTGGCGGCGGGCACCCTCGCCGGGACCATCGCGCTGGTGATCCTGATGCCGAAGGGCTTCTTCCCGACCGAGGACATCGGGCAGATCGCGGTCAACGTCGAGGCGGTCGAGGACATCTCGTTTCCGGCCATGACCGGCCTGCTGCAGCGCGTGGACCGCGTGGTGCGCGCGAATCCGGCCGTGGACACTGTGCTCCTGCGGGCCGACGAGACCAACAACGGGCGCATGTTCATCAACCTGAAGCCGCGCGGGGAGCGCCCGCGCCTGGAGCAGGTGCTGGAGAACCTGCGCCGGGACGTGCGCTCCGTGCCCGGGGTGAACGTGTACTTCAACCCGATCCAGAACCTGCGCATTGGCGGGCGCGTCTCGAAGAGCCAATTCCAGTACGTGATGCGCAGCGTCGAGGCGGGCGGGTTGCAGGAGTACTCGGAGCGCCTGATGGCCCTGATGCGCCCGGACCCCATGTTCCGCGACGTGACGAGCGACGCGCAGCTGAAGGGCCTGGAAGCGCGGCTGCAGATCGACCGCGACAAGGCGAACGCGCTGGGTGTCAGCATCCAGGACATCCGCACCGCGCTCTACACCGCCTACGGCGAGCGTCAGGTCTCCACGATCTACACCTCCGTGGACTCCTACTCGGTGATCCTGCAGGCCGCCGACGCCGACAAGCGCGACGAATCGGCATTCTCCAAGATCTACGTGCGCGGCAAGGGCGGGGCGCTGGTACCGCTCGCCAGCATCTCGAGCGTGACGCGCGAGGTGGGGCCGGTGGCGATCAACCACACCGGGCAGCTGCAGTCGATCACGGTGTCCTTCAACCTCGCTCCAGGGCAGTCCCTGGGCAACGCGGCGGACAAGATTGAGGCGTGGCGCGACCAGATCCACATGCCGCCCTCCATCCTCACCAGCTGGGGCGGGGACGCGGCGGCGTTCCAGGCGTCCCAGTCGAGCCAGGTGTGGCTCATCGTGAGCGCGCTGCTGGTGATCTACGTGCTGCTGGGCGTGCTCTACGAGAGCTACATCCACCCGCTCACGATCCTCGCGGGACTGCCCTCGGCGGCGGTGGGCGCGCTGCTCACGCTCACGCTGTTCGGCCAGAATCTCTCGATCATCGCCACCATCGGCATCCTGATGCTGATCGGCATCGTGAAGAAGAACGCGATCATGATGATCGACTTCGCGCTCGCCGCGCAGCGCGAGGAGGGGCTGGAACCCGCCGAGGCGATCCGCAAGGCGTGCCTGCTGCGCTTCCGTCCCATCCTCATGACCACGTTCGCGGCGATGATGGGCGCGGTGCCCATCGCGCTCGGGCTGGGAACGGGAGCCGAGCTGCGCCAGCCACTGGGCCTCGCGGTGGTGGGGGGCCTCGTCTTCTCGCAGGTGATCACCCTCTTCATCACGCCGGTGATCTACGTGTACCTCGATCGCTACTCGGGCAAGGGCCCCGTCACGCGGCCGATCGCCGAGGCGGTTCCCGCTCCGACGGGGGACTAGCGCTTCGGCGGGCGTTGCCCTTCGCCGGGGTGCCCCACGACGCCTATTCGCGTCGCTCCGCGTCAAGCTTCGCGAGGGCCTTCGTCTTCCACAGGTTCCACGGGCGCTCGTAGTCCTGCCACGCGACGTTCGCCGCGACCTCGGCCTCGTCCATGAAGACGATCTTTCCCCCGGCGCCGGCGAGCAGGGTCGCCTCGAGCTGCATGCGCGCGTTCCTCTCGAGGTAGATCGAGCGGCCGACGGCGACCGGAAGGCTCTCGCCCACCACGGTCGCGCCGTGGCCGCGCATGAGCACCGCCGGGTGCGGTCCCAGCCTGCGGGCGAGGTGCTCGCCCAGGAACGGCGTCTTCACGAGCATGTCGCTGCCCAGCTGCGCGTCGCGGATGTCCCACGTGGGCACCCCGAGCCCGACGAACGCCGCCATGTGGAAGATCGGCCGCAGCGCGTGCCCGGTGCACGCGAAGGGGACGACCGTGGGCGAATGGTGATGCACGATCGCCTTCACGTCGGCGCGCGCCTTGTAGATCTCGCCGTGGATGTAGCGCTCGCGGTAGAGCGGCACGTCGCCCCCGCCGACCGGGTTGCCGTCGAGGTCGAGCTCCACGATGTCCGCCTCGGTCACGAGCTCCGGGGCGAGGCTGCGCGCCATGAAGTAGCGCCCCGGATTCGCCGGCGACCGGGCGCTCGCGTGGCCGTAGGCGTCGATCACGCCGTGGTGGGCGAGGGTGCGCGAGGCGACGACCAGGTCGAGCGCGATGTCCATGGGCAATCTATTATGTGCCGAACCCGCCAACCCCCGAGGAGCATCGACATGGAACCGGACGTCCGCAGGATCGAACCGCTCGTACGCCAGCTCCTGGTCGAGCTGGGCGAGGACCCGCAGCGCGAAGGGCTCGTGAAGACCCCGGAGCGCGTGGCCAAGGCGCTCGCCTTCCTCACCTACGGCTATCGCAGCGACCTGAAGACGGTCATCAACGACGCGCTCTTCACCCAGGACACGAGCAGCATGGTGATCGTGAAGGACATCGAGGTCTACAGCATGTGCGAGCACCACATGCTGCCGTTCTTCGGCCGCTGCCACATCGGCTACATTCCCAACGGCAAGGTGTTCGGGGTGAGCAAGCTCGCGCGCCTGGTGGACATGTACGCGCGCCGGCTGCAGCTCCAGGAGCGCCTCACGGAGCAGATCTCGCGCGTGGTGATGGACTCCATCGACGCCAAGGGCGTGGGCGTCATGATCGAGGCCAAGCACCTGTGCATGATGATGCGCGGGGTGGAGAAGCAGAATTCCGTGATGGTGACCTCTTCGGTGCTGGGCGTCTTCCGCGATCACGTCGCGACCCGGGAGGAATTCCTCGCCCTGGTGGGGCGGCGCTAGGCATGATCCTCATCGGCATGCTCGACTCCCCGTACGTGCGCCGCGTGGCGATCTCCATGAAGCTCATGGGGCTCGCGTTCGAGCATCGGCCGCTCTCGGTCTTCCGCACCTTCGACGAGTTCCGCGCCGTGAATCCCGTGGTGAAGGCGCCCAGCCTCGTGTGCGACGACGGCACGGTGCTCATGGACTCCACGCTGATCCTGGACCATCTCGAGGCGATGGCGGCGCCCGGGCGCCGGCTCATGCCCGCCGAGCCCCTGCCGCGGCGCGAGGCGCTGCGCCTCACGGGCCTGGCGCTTGCCGCGTGCGAGAAGTGCGTGCAGATCGT
>JAAOZZ010000130.1 GCA_012274175.1 Betaproteobacteria bacterium | reverse complement strand
TGCCGACTCCATTGGCGAAGCCCTGTCCCAGCGGCCCCGTCGTCGTCTCGACGCCGGGCGTGACGGCGCGTTCCGGATGCCCCGGCGTCGTGCTGCCCCATTGGCGAAACCGCTCGAGCTGCTCGAGGGGGAGATCGTAGCCGGTGAGGTGCAGCAGGCCGTACAGCAGCATCGAGCCGTGCCCCGCGGAGAGGACGAAGCGATCGCGATCGAGCCATG
Organism: Betaproteobacteria bacterium; assembly: GCA_012274175.1. Lineage (GTDB taxonomy): Bacteria > Pseudomonadota > Gammaproteobacteria > Burkholderiales > Usitatibacteraceae > Usitatibacter. The sequence goes on along the minus strand of JAAOZZ010000130.1, from coordinate 9,119 downwards.
CCGGATTCGAAGGGTTGTGCCTGAGAAAGCGCGTCCAGAGCACGTAGGCCATGGGTGCGGCGCCAAGGGGCAGGCCCGGGTGTCCGCTCCCGGCCTTCTGCACGGCATCGACGCAAAGGAAGCGCAGGGTATCGACACACAGCTCGTCCACGCCGCGGGCGCGATGGGACGGGGAAGGCAATGCGCTCAATGGAAAGGTTCCTGGATCGCGGCGGAGTCGCCTGTCGCGGAACCGCTTCTCGGCACTCTCGCGGCGTTAGGACAGGCGGTGGCCGGATGCGTTCCTTCGGGGGTTGTGTACGGCATCGAACAGACGCATCGGGGCCCGGAAGCTATTCTGCGTCGACGTGCGCAACCGGGCGGGCTCGCCGGTGCCACCGCTTCGACTACAATCTCACCCAATGGAAACACCAATGACCAGCGTCGAGCGCGCCGTACGGACCGCCACGAGCGACATGCGCCTGCAGTAACGACGACGCTGACCATCCCGCATCCAGCCCAAGTCGTGCCGCTCGATTGCCCCGCCGGCACGCCCGACCATTGCCGCGAGAATTGAGCAAGGGCGAGCGCACGCTCTCCGAGCGGTGGCTCGAGATCGCGGCCCGCTTCGGCGGCGCCGGCGTGGCCGGGAAATTCACGGGCGACGAGCCGCCGCTGCGATCGGAGCTGTTCAGCGCCGATCGGATGGAGCAGCACGGCAAGAACCTCGCCCACGCGCACAGGCTGGCGCCGGGCCGCACCCGCGACCGGCTGCTGGCTCGGCTGGCGGAAAATGAAGTGGTCCTGGTGGAGGTCTGCGACCTGCTGGCCGCGGCGGTCACGCAGGATCGCCGCATCACGCCCGCCGCCGACTGGCTGCTCGACAATTTCTATCTGATCGAGGAGCAGATCCGCACCGCCAAGCGCCACCTCCCCAAGGGCTACAGCCGCGAGCTTCCCCGGTTGGCGAGCGGGTTGTCCGCGCGGCTTCCGCGCGTCTACGACCTCGCGTTCGAGGCGATCTCCCACGGCGACGGCTGGGTGGACGCCGAGAGCCTCTCCCGTTTCGTGGCGGCCTACCAGACGGTGACCCCGCTCAAGGTGGGCGAGTTGTGGGCCATACCCATCATGCTTCGCCTGGCGTTGATCGAGAACCTGCGCCGCGTCGGAGTCCGGACGGCCGCCGGCACGATCGACCGCAACCGCGCCGACGCGTGGGCGGACCAGATGATGCACGTCGCCGAGAGCGATCCCAAGAGCCTGATCCTCGTGATCGCGGACATGGCGCGCTCGAACCCGCCGATGGTGAGCTCGTTCGTCGCGGAGCTGGCACGCCGCCTGCAGGGACAGAGTGCGGCGCTCGCCCTGCCGCTCACCTGGATCGAGCAGCGGCTTTTCGAGTCGGGTTTCACGATCGAGCAGCTGGTGCAATCGGAGAACCAGGAACAGGCCGGCGACCAGGTTTCCATCAGCAATTCCATCGGCAGCCTTCGGTTCCTGGGATCGATGGACTGGCGCGAGTTCGTCGAGACGATGAGCGTCGTCGAGCGAACGCTGCGCGAGGACCCGGGCGGCACCTACGACAGGATGGATTTCGCGACCCGGGATCGCTACCGGCACGTCGTGGAGGAGGTGGCGAAGCGCGCCCGGGTGGCCGAGATCGAGGTGGCGCGCAAGGCGATCGAGCTGGCGGCGGAAAGCGCGGCGAGCGCGGGTGCCCGCGGCGGCGGCGACGATCGGGCCTCCCACGTCGGGTTCCATTTGGTGGACAAGGGCCGGCCGCGGCTCGAGCGCGCGACGGGGGTGCGGCTTACCTCCCTCGAGATGCTGCGCAGGATGGCGCGGCGGATCCCCCTGCCGCTCTACCTCGGCGCCATCGGATTGATCACGGCGGCGATCACCGCGGCCCTCCTGGCGAGCGCCTATCGCGAGGGACTTCCCGCGCCGGTGCTCGTGTTGCTGGGATTCCTGCTCCTGGTGGCCGCGAGCCAGCTCGCGGTGGGGATGGTGAACTGGCTGGCGACATTGCTCGTGGCGCCGCGCCCATTGCCGCGCATGGATTTCTCGCAAGGGATTCCGTCGCAATCGCGCACGCTGGTGGTGGTCCCGACCATGCTCACCGGAGCGGAGAGCATCGAGGAGCTGGTCGAGGCATTGGAGGTCCGGTTCCTGGCCAACCGGGACGACCACCTGCATTTCGGCCTGCTCACCGATTTCTGCGATGCTTCCGTGCAGACGCTGCCCGAGGACGAGTCCCTGGTGTGGCTCGCCCGCAAGGGAATCGAGAGCCTCAACGAAAAGTACCGCCGCGCGGCGAATCCGGCCGATGCGGCCACGGCGGGCGACACGTTCTATCTCTTCCACCGCCCGCGCCGCTGGAACCCGCGGGAACGGGTCTGGATGGGCTACGAACGCAAGCGCGGGAAACTCTCGGACCTGAACGCGCTGCTGCGCGGAGACGCAGCCGGGCGATTCTCGCTGGTCGTCGGCGATACCAGGGTGTTGTCCGAGGTGAAGTTCGTGATCACGCTCGACACGGACACGCAGCTTCCGCGGGACTCGGCACGCCAGTTCGTCGGCGTGATGGCGCACCCGTTGAACCGCGCGTGCTTCGGCGGCGCCGGCGAGCGGGTGACCGAGGGCTACGGAATACTGCAGCCGCGCGTGAGCGTGAGCTTGCCGGGGGCGAACCGCTCGTGGTACGCGCGCATGCACGGGGGGGACCCGGGAATCGACCCTTACACCCGCGCGGTCTCCGACGTCTACCAGGATGTGTTCTGCGAGGGCTCCTTCATCGGCAAGGGGATCTACGACGTCGACGCGTTCGAGCGGGCCCTCGGGGGGCGGTTCCCCGAGAACCGGATCCTCAGCCACGACCTGCTCGAGGGCTGCTATGCGCGATCGGGCCTGCTGAGCGACGTGCAGCTGTACGAGGGCTATCCGTCGACGTACGGCGCGGACATGGATCGCAGGCGCCGCTGGATTCGCGGCGACTGGCAGCTCGCGGAGTGGCTGTTCCCGACCGTGCCCGGCCCCGACGGGCGCCGGGCGAAGAATCCCCTGTCGGCGCTTTCGCAGTGGAAGCTCTTCGACAACCTGCGGCGCAGCCTCGTGCCCGTGGCGATGACCCTGCTGTTGCTGCTTGCCTGGACCCTGCTCGCCCATCCCTGGCCGTGGACCCTGGACGTGATCGCGATCCTGGCCCTGCCGGCCGCGAGCGCCGTGATCGTGGACCTGGTGCGCAAGCCCGCCGAGGTGCTTTGGCGCCAGCACCTCGGCGCCACGGCGGGCGTGGCCGGCCGGCACGCCGGGCAGCTCGCGGTGGCCATGGCATTCCTTCCGTACGAGTCGGCGGTGAACCTCGACGCGATCGCACGCACCGCCTGGCGGGTGCACGTCACCCGGCGACGGCGTCTCGAATGGAATCCGTCGGCCGCGCGGGATGACGGCCATGGCGCGGGTGAAAACGCCGCGGCACGCTCCGGACTCGGGGCGTCGCTCGCATCCATGTGGATCGCCCCTTTCATCGCCGCGGCCGCGGCGGCGTTGGCGATGTCCGGCGCGTCATCGGCGACGGGGCTGGCCGCGCCGATCATCCTGCTGTGGTTCGCCTCCCCGGGAATCGCCTGGTGGCTCGGCCGCCCGCTCGCCCGCCGCGAAGCGCGGCTCACGATGGACCAGGCGCAGTTCCTGCGCAGGCTCGCGCGAAGGTCGTGGGCGTTCTTCGAAGCCTTCGCCGGCCCGGACGACCATTGGCTCGCGCCCGACAACTGGCAGGAACATCCGGTCGAGACCCTCGCCCATCGCACGTCGCCCACGAACATGGGACTCGCGCTGCTGGCGAACCTCACCGCCTGCGACTTCGGCTACATCCCGGCCGGGCAACTGATCCTGCGCACGACGAACGCCATGGGCACGATGGCGGGCCTGGAACGGCACGAGGGCCATTTCTACAACTGGTACGACACCCAGTCCCTGAAACCTTTGATGCCGCGCTACATCTCGTCGGTGGACAGCGGGAACCTCGCGGGCCACCTGATGACCTTGCGGCCGGGCCTGCTGGCGCTTGCCGACGCCCCGATCTTCGATGGGCGGTGTTTCGAGGGCATGGAAGACACGCTGCAGGTCCTCGTCGAGGCCATGGGCAAGGACGCGCCGGCAGCGCTGGATCGCCTGCGCTCGGAGCTGGAAGCCGCGCGCGGCTCCCCGCCGGGGACGATCGACGGGGCGCGGCAATGGCTCGACCGGCTCGAAGCGGGCGTCACCGGCCTTGCCGCGGCGCTTGCGGTCGTGCCCGCCGATTCCGCGGGAGCTTCCGCGCCCGTCCGCGAGGCGGGATTCTGGATCGAAGCCCTCGTGGCGCAGTGGCGGGGCATGCGGGACGAGCTGGCGTATCTCGCTCCATGGAGCGTGCCGTCGATCGCGTCGGCGGGATACGGCGAGCTGGTGGGCAGCCGCGCGATTCCGACCTTGCGCGAGCTTGCGGAGCTCGAGACGCGATGGCTGCCGGCGGACGCGAGCCATCCCGCCATCGAGCGGATGGCGCAGATCGAGCGCCTCGCGCTGCAATGCGAAGAGCTGTCCCGCATGGATTACGGCTCCCTCTACGACAGGGCGCGCCACCTGCTCGCCATCGGGTACAACGTCGAGGAGCGCAGGCGGGATGCGAGCTATTACGACCTGCTCGCCTCGGAGGCGCGGCTCGCCAGCTTCGTGGCGATCTCGCAGGGGGAGATCGCGCAGGAGAACTGGTTCGCGCTCGGGCGCCTGCTCACGACCGCGGGGGGCCGCCCGGTGCTCCTGTCCTGGAGCGGCTCGATGTTCGAATACCTGATGCCCCTCCTGGTCATGCCCACGTACGCCAACACGTTGCTCGACCAGTCCTATCGCGTGACGGTGGATCGGCAGATCGCCTACGGAAAGCGGCGCGGCGTGCCCTGGGGCATCTCGGAATGCGGCTACAACTCCGTCGATGCGAGCCTCAACTACCAGTACCGCGCCTTCGGCGTGCCGGGGCTGGGGCTGAAGCGCGGGCTCGCGGAGGACCTGGTCATCGCGCCCTACGCCTCGGCGCTCGCGTTGATGGTGGCCCCCGAGGAGTCGTGCCTCAACCTGCAGCGGCTCGCCGCCGCCGGGCTCGCCGGACGCTTCGGGCTCTACGAGGCGATCGACTACACGCCCGCGCGGCTGCCGCGCGGCCAGGCGAGCGCCATCGTGCGCTCGTACATGGCGCATCACCAGGGCATGATCCTGCTGTCGCTCGCGCATTCGCTGCTCGATCGCCCGATGCAGAAGCGCTTCGAGTCGGACCCGCTGCTCAAGGCGACGCTGATGCTGCTGCAGGAGCGCATTCCGAAGGTCGCGGGGTTCTACTCCCATCCCGCCGAGCTCTCGGCGATTCGCGCGATATCCGGCGACGAGAAAGCGCCGGTGCGGGTATTCCGAAGCCCCGACACGCCGATGCCGGAAGTGCAGCTGCTTTCGAACGGCAGGTACCACGTCATGGTCACCAACGCGGGCGGCGGAAGCAGCCGGTGGAAGGACCTCGCCGTCACCCGGTGGCGCGAGGACAGCACCTGCGACCCCTGGGGCACGTTCTGCTACATCCGCGACGTGGCGAGCGGCGCATTCTGGTCGGCCGCGCACCAGCCGACGCTCAAGCGGCCAGCGCATTACGAGGCGATATTCACCGAGGCGCGCGCCGAATTCCGCCGGGGCGACGACGACCTGGAAACCCACACCGAGATCGTGGTCTCGCCCGAGGACGACATCGAGCTGCGCCGGCTGCGCATCACCAATCGCTCGCGCACCCGGCGCACGATCGATGTCACGAGCTACGCGGAAGTGGCCATCGCCCCGCCGGCCGCCGACGCGTTGCACCCGGCGTTCTCCAACCTTTTCGTGCAGACGCAGATCGTCGCGCCGCGCAATGCCATCCTGTGCACGCGCCGGCCCCGGTCGCTTGAGGAGCAGCCGCCCTGGATGTTGCATTTGATGACGGTGCACGGGGCCGATGCCGAGGAGGCGTCCTACGAGACCGATCGCCTGCAGTTCATCGGTCGCGGACGCACCGTGGCCGCCCCGCAGGCGATGACCGATGCCGTGCGGCTGTCGGGCCACCAGGGATCCGTGCTGGATCCGATCGTCGCCATTCGCCGTCGGATGGTCCTCGAACCGCAGCAGACCGCGACGATCGACATCGTCTCCGGCATGGCCGAGACGCGGGACGCCGCGTTGGGCCTCGTCGGAAAATACCAGGATCGGCGCCTGGCGGACCGCGTGTTCGACCTCGCGTGGACCCACAGCTCGGTCACGCTCCGGCAGATCAACGCCACCGAGAGCGATGCGCAGCTCTACGGCCGCCTCGCCGGCAGCGTGATCTACGCCAACGCGTCGCTGCGCGCCGAGGCGGGCGTCATCGCGAGGAACCGGCGCGGGCAATCGGGCCTCTGGAGCTACGCGATATCGGGAGACCTGCCGATCGTGCTGCTGCAGATCGGGGATACGAAGAACATCGATCTCGTCCGCCAGCTGGTGCAGGCGCACGCGTACTGGCGATTGAAGGGGCTGGCCGTGGACCTCGTGATCTGGAACGAGGACCGCGGCGGCTACCGCCAGGTCCTGCAGGACCAGATCATGGGCCTCATCGCCGCGGGTGTCGAAGCGCACGTGATGGACCGGCCGGGCGGGATCTTCGTGCGGCGCTCGGAGCAGATCTCGGAGGAGGATCGCGTCCTGCTCCAATCCGTGGCGCGCGCCATCGTCACGGACCGCCGGGGAAGCCTCGCGGAACAGGTCTCCCGGCGCGGCCCCGCCGAGGTGCGGGTCCCGCGTCTTGCGCCGACCCGCAACCACCGGGGGGAAGCACGCCCCGCCGAAGAGCGCCCGCGCGAATTGATCCTGTCCAACGGCCTCGGTGGGTTCACGCCCGACGGCACGGAATACGTGATCACGGCGCTCGAGGGGGAGGCCACGCCCGCGCCCTGGGCCAACGTGCTCGCGAACCCGACCTTCGGAACGGTCGTCTCGGAGAGCGGGTCCGCGTATACGTGGAGCGAGAACGCCCACGAGTACCGCCTCACGCCCTGGCACAACGACCCGGTGAGCGACGTGAGCGGGGAAGCCATCTACCTTCGCGACGAGGAGTCGGGTCGTTTCTGGTCGCCCGCGGCGCTGCCCGCGCGCGGAACCGGCGCCTACGTGACGCGCCACGGCTTCGGCTACAGCGTCTTCGAGCACCGCGAGGACGGCATCGCGTCCGAGCTGTGGGTATACGTGGCCATCGACGCGGCCGTGAAGTTCTCGGTGCTGAAGGTCCGCAACGACTCGGGCCGTTCGCGCACGCTCTCCGCCACCGCCTACGTGGAGTGGGTGCTGGGCGACCTGGGGGCCAAGACCCGGATGCAGGTGGTCACCGAGATCGACGGGAAGAGCGGCGCAGTCCTGGCGCGCAATTCCTACAACACGGAGTTCCCGGATCGCATCGCGTTCCTCGACGCGGACGAGCCCGTGCGCAGCGTGAGCGGCGATCGCGCCGAGTTCGTGGGGCGCAACGGGGCACTCGGCAACCCGGCCGCGATGGCGCGCGTGCGCCTGTCGGGCAAGGTGGGTGCGGCCCTCGATCCCTGCGCCGCGATCCAGGTGCCGTTCGAGCTGGCCGACGGCCAGGAGCGCGACATCGTCTTCCGCCTCGGCGTGGGTCGCGACGCGGACGACGCGGCGATCCTCGTGCGGCGCTTTCGGGGATCCACCTCGGCCCAGGGCGCCCTGGATGCCGTACGAGCGAACTGGAAGCGCACGCTGGGCGCGGTCCAGGTGCACACCCCCGACCCGTCCCTCAACGTGCTCACCAACGGCTGGCTTCTGTACCAGACGGTGGCGTGCCGGCTATGGGCGAGGAGCGGCTATTACCAGTCGGGTGGAGCCTTCGGCTTCCGCGACCAGCTGCAGGACGTGATGGCGTTGGTCCACACCGAGACCGCGCTCGTGCGCGAGCACCTGGTGCGCTGCGCGAGCCGGCAGTTCGTGGAAGGAGACGTGCAGCACTGGTGGCATCCGCCGTCGGGACGGGGCGTGCGCACGCGTTGCTCCGATGACTACCTCTGGCTGCCACTCGCGACGGCGCGATACGTGTTGGCGACGGGGGACGAGGGCGTGCTGGACGAATCGATCCCGTTCCTGGAAGGCCGTCCGGTGAATCCCGAGGACGACTCGTACTACGACCTGCCGCGCAGGTCGTCGGAATCCGCCAGCCTCTACGAGCACTGCGTGCGCGCGATCGTGCACGGCATGCGCTATGGGGTCCACGGCCTGCCACTCATGGGCTCCGGGGACTGGAACGACGGCATGAACCTGGTGGGAATCAAGGGCAAGGGCGAAAGCGTCTGGCTCGGTTTCTTCCTGCACGCCGTGCTCGGGCAATTCGCGCAGGTCGCGCGCGGGAGAGGCGACCAGGCCTTCGTCGATCGCTGCGAGGCCGGGCGCCTCGAGCTCGCCCGCAACCTGGAGCAGCACGGCTGGGACGGCGCGTGGTACCGGCGCGCCTATTTCGACGACGGCCAGCCGCTGGGATCGGCGCTCGATGCCGAATGCAGCATCGACTCCATCGCGCAAAGCTGGTCGGTGCTGTCGGGGGCGGGCGATCCCGGGCGCTCCCGCATGGCGATGGAGTCGCTCGACGAGCGACTCGTGCGCCGCGAGCGCGGGTTGATCCAGCTCCTCGATCCGCCGTTCGACACCTCGACGCTCGATGCCGGCTACATCCGCGGCTACGTGCCGGGCGTGCGCGAAAACGGGGGCCAGTACACCCACGGTGCGATCTGGGCGGCCATGGCCTTCGCCACCCTGGGCGACTCGCAACGCGCGTGGGAGCTCGCGACGATGATCAATCCGGTGCATCACGCGCGAACGCCGCCGGAGGTGGCGACCTACAAGGTGGAGCCGTACGTGATCGTCGCCGACGTCTACGCGGTGTCGCCCCATGTGGGCCGCGGCGGATGGAGCTGGTACACGGGCTCCGCGGGATGGATGTACCGCCTCATCCTCGAATCGCTGCTGGGGGTGACGCTCGTAAAGGATCACCTGCGCTTCGCGCCGTGCCTGCCCCCGGGATGGACTGCCTTCACGATGCGCTATCGGTA
>JAAOZZ010000129.1 GCA_012274175.1 Betaproteobacteria bacterium | reverse complement strand
TTTCCCAACATCGCCGATCCGCTCGTGTTCCGCCGCAAGTTCATGGAGGCCACGGATCGGCCCATGTCGATGCCGCGGCAGTGACGCTGCGCTCGCTCCTGGTCGACTTCAATTCCTACTTCGCCTCGGTGGAGCAGCAGGCCGAGCCGAGGCTCAGGGGCAAGCCCCTCGCCGTGGTGCCGATGCTCGCCGATACCACCGTGTGCATCGCGGCGAGCGTGGAAGCCAAGACCTTCGGCGTGAAGACCGGGACCAGGGTGGCGGATGCGCGCCGCCTCTGCCCGCGGATCGAGTTCGTGGTCGCGCGCCACGAGCTCTACATCGACTACCACCACCGGGCGGTCGCCGCGGTGGACACGGTGGTGCCGGTGCGCGCGGTGCTATCCATCGACGAGATGGACTGCGAGCTCGCGGGACGCTGGAGCGAGCCGCAGCGCGCGCGCGAGACGGCGCTCAAGGTGAAGGCGGTCCTCGCCGAGCGGGTGGGCGGGTGCTTGCGCACCTCCATCGGGATCGGTCCCAACACCTTCATCGCGAAGACCGCCTCGGACATGGTGAAGCCCGACGGGCTGGTGGTGATCGAGAAGTCCGAGCTTCCCGACCGGCTCTTCACCCTCGAGGTGCGCGCCCTGTCGGGCATCGGCAAGCAGATGGACAAGCGCCTCGCTTCCCACGGCATCCGTACCGTGCGCGACCTGTGCGCGCGCTCCCGCGACGAGCTGCGCGCGATCTGGGGCGGCGTGGGCGGCGAGATCATGCACGACCGGCTGCGCGGCGAGGAACAGCACGAGCGCCACGGCGAGACCGCGTCCATCTCGCACTCGAGCGTGCTCGGCCCGCGGCTGCGCAATCCCGGGGACGCGTTCGCGGTCCTGAACCGCCTGGTGCAGAAGGCCGCGATGCGGCTGCGCAAGGCGGGCTACTACGCGGGGCGCATCTCCATCGGCATCCGGTACATCGACGGCACCCGCTGGGACGCCGACATGAAGCTGGTCGACACCCAGGACACCGTCGCCTTCCTGCACGCGCTCGACAAGCTCTGGACGCGCCGGCCGACGGACCGGCGCACGATCCTGCAGGTGGGCATGGCGTACTCCGACTTCGTGGGCGAGGCCCAGCGCACCGGTTCCCTCTTCGCCTCCGAGGACCGCTCAAAGAGCCTGTACTCCACCCTCGACAAGCTCAACTCGCGCTTCGGCCGGCAAGCGGTGTATTTCGCGAGCGCCCATAAGGCGCGCGACCGCGCAGGGCTCGCCATCGCGTTCAACCACATCCCCGACCCCGAGACCGAGCAATGACCGCCCCCGTGGTGATCATCACCGGCGCCTCGAAAGGCATCGGCGCGGAGCTCGCCCGGCAGCTCGCGGCGAAAGGCGCGAGGCTCGTGCTCGCGGCGCGCCACGAAAGGGAGCTGGAGGCGGTCGCGGACGAGTGCCGCGCGCGGGGCGCCTCCGTGGTGGCGGTGAAGGCCGACGTGGCGCTCGAGCGGGATTGCCAGACGGTCGTCTCCGGGGCGGTGATCGCGTTCGGCCGCATCGACACGCTCGTGAACAACGCCGGGATGAGCATGTGGGCGCGCTTCGACGAGATCGAGGACCTCTCCGCGCTCGAGCGCATCATGCAGGTGAACTACATGGGGGCCGTGTACTGCACCCACCACGCGCTGCCGTACCTGCGCGAAAGTCGCGGCCGCATCGTCGGCGTCTCGAGCCTCGCGGGGCGCACGGGCGTGCCCACGCGCACCGGCTACGCCGCGAGCAAGCACGCCATGACCGGCTTCTTCGATTCGCTGCGCATCGAGCTCGCGGATTCCGGCATCACCGTGACGATGATCTACCCGGGCTTCGTCGCCACCGGCATCCGCGAGAACGCGACCGGGCCCGACGGCAAGCCGATCATGGTGAGTCCGGTGCACGAGTCCGCGGTGATGAGCGCCGAGGCCTGCGCGCGCCGGATCGTGCGGGCCATCGAGCGGCGCGAGCGCGAGGTGGTGATGACCGGCCGCGGTAAGATGGGCCTTTGGCTCAAGCTCCTCGCCCCGTCCCTCGTGGACCGCATCGCGAGGCGCGCCATCGAGCGGGGACGTTGAATGCAGCTTTCGGCCTGGATCACCTACCTCGTCGCGACCATCATCCTGTCGCTCTCTCCCGGACCGGGCGTCTTCTCGAGCATCTCGAGCGGACTGCGCCACGGCTTCCGCCTGGGGCTGTGGAACGGCGTGGGCATGCAGGCGGCCAACCTGATCCTGGTGGCGATCGTCTCGTTCGGGCTGGGCGCGATCCTGCTCGCCTCCGAATCGCTCTTCTTCCTCGTGAAGTGGCTGGGCGTCGCGTACCTGGTCTACCTGGGCGTGGTGACATGGCGCTCGCGCCCCCTGGGCTTCCAGGAGGACCGCGACGACCACGCGCGCACGTCCCGCGAGGTCTTCGTGCGCGGCTTCCTCGTGAACATCACCAACCCGAAGGGCATCATCTTCTTCGCGGCGATCCTCCCCCAGTTCATCGACGTGGCGCGCGCGCAGCTTCCCCAGTACGCCATCTTCGCGGCCACGACGTTCTCGGTGGACCTGGTGGTGATGATGAGCTACACCGCGCTCGCCGCGAAGGTGCTGCGGGTGATGAAGGACCCCGCGCACCTGCGCTGGATCAATCGCGGGCTGGGCGGCGCGTTCGTCGCGGCGGGGCTCGCCCTCGCCAGCTTCCGGCGCGCCTTCGCGGCGGCGGCCACGTAATTCAACTTCCCCCAACCCTCCCCCCGGGGTGAGGGAGCAATCGCTGGATGCGTTTTCGAGAGTATCGACGTGACAAACTTCAGGAGAGTGACATGACAATCAAGGTCGGCGACCGGCTTCCCGAGGGAACGGTGCAGGAATTCATCGAAGTCGAGGGCAACGGCTGCACCGTGGGCCCCAACACGTTCAAGGTGCAGGAGCAGGCGAAGGGCAGGAAGATCGCGATCTTCGGCCTGCCGGGCGCCTTCACGCCCACCTGCTCCGCGAAGCACGTGCCGAGCTACCTCGGCAATCTCGACAAGCTGAAGGCCAAGGGCGTCGCCGAGGTGTGGTGCTTCGCCGTGAACGACCCGTTCGTGATGGGCGCCTGGGCCCGCGACCAGAAGGCAAGCGGCAAGATCCGCTTCATGGGCGACGGCAGCGCCGAGTACACGAAGAAGCTGGGCCTCGAGCTGGACCTGAACGCCCGCGGCCTGGGCCTGCGCTGCCAGCGCTTCTCGATGCTGGTGGACGACGGCGTCGTGAAATCCCTCAACATCGAAGCACCCGGCAAGTTCGAGGTCTCCGACGC
>JAAOZZ010000128.1 GCA_012274175.1 Betaproteobacteria bacterium | reverse complement strand
GCCAGCTCCTCTCGGTGCGCCCCGACCTCATCACGGAGGACGTCTCCGAGGAGCTCGCGGGGCTCCAGGACAACGTGCCGCCATTCCCCTGGGAGACCGTGGCCGCCACCCTCGAGCGCGCCTACGGCCGGCCCTACGACCAGGTGTTCGCCTCGTTCGACCGCGTGCCCGTGGCGAGCGCCTCCGTGGCCCAGGTGCATTTCGCCACGCTGCCCGACGGCAGGGAGGTGGCGGTAAAGATCCTGCGCCCCGGCATCCGCGAGGTGATCGGCAAGGACGTGGGCTTGCTGCACGTGATCGCCGCGCTCGTCGAGCGCGCCCATCCCGACGGGCGCCGGCTGCGCCCGCGGGAGGTGGTGGTCGAGTTCGAGAAGACCATCGGCGACGAGCTGGACCTGCTGCGCGAGGCGGCGAGCGCGAGCCAGCTGAGGCGCAACTTCGCCGACGGGCGGCTGCTCCTCGTGCCGGAGGTGTACTGGGACTGGTGCAACCGCGACGTGATGGTCATGCAGCGCATCGACGGCATCCCGGTGAACGCGGTGGAGCGGCTGCGCGAGGCGCGCATCGACATCCGCCGGCTCGCCCACGACGGGGTGGAGATCTTCTTCACCCAGGTCTTCCGCGACGGCTTCTTCCACGCCGACATGCACCCGGGCAATATCTTCGTGCTGCGCGACGGGCGCTACTGCGGCGTGGACTTCGGCATCATGGGCACGCTTTCCGACGCCGACAAGGACTACCTCGCGACGAACTTCATGGCGTTCTTCCGCCGCGACTACCACCGGGTCGCCGTGGCCCACGTCGACGCGGGCTGGGTGCCGCGGGAGACGCGGGTGGACGAGTTCGAGGGCGCGATCCGCGCGGTGTGCGAGCCGATCTTCGACCGGCCGCTGAAGGAGATCTACTTCGGCAAGCTGCTGATGCGCCTGTTCGAGGTCTCGCGGCGCTTCCGCATGGAGATCCAGCCGCAGCTCGTGCTGCTGCAGAAGACGCTGCTGCAGGTGGAAGGCCTGGGCCGGCAACTCGATCCCGACCTCGACCTGCGGCGGGCCGCGCAGCCGATCCTCGAGCGCTGGATGAACGAGCAGGTGGGATGGCGCGGGCTGCTGCGCCAGGTGCGCGAGGAGGCTCCCCTCTGGGCGCGCACCCTGCCGCAGCTTCCGCGCCTCGTGCACCGTGCGTTGGGCGAGGATTCCGGGCGCCGCTTCGAGGCCGCGCTCGCGCGCCTGGAGCGCGTGCAGCAGCGCCAGGCGAAGGCGCTCTTCGCGATGGTCGCGGTGCTGGCGCTCCTGGTCGCGGCGGTCTTGCTCCTGCGCTAGCCAGCCCGGCGGCGAAGTACCGCTCGCGGGCGCAACGTCAATGCGGAATATTCCGCATTGACGCTCGCTCGAACGCCCCGCACACTGCGCCACCCCAGAACCGACCCCGAAGGAGCATCCCGGTGAAGATCGCGCTCTCGCACGGATTCCGATGGTTCCTCCTCGCCTGCGGCGCGGGCCTCGCCTCGCCGGCGCTCGCGATCTACGTCTTCAATACCGTGGAATATCCCGGCGCCGTCTACACCGACGTGCGCGGCGTCAACAACTCCGGGCAACTCGTGGGCTACGCGAACTTCGACGGCACCACCAATTTCAGCTTCACCTACAGCGGGGGCGTCTTCACGCCGTTGACGGCCTCCCCGCTGCAGCCTTCCGCGCTCGGCTTGAATGACGGGGGCACCGTGGTTGGCGGCACCATCACGACGCCCGAGCAGGCGTACATTTATTCGGGAGGCTCCTACGGGTTCTTCTCGCGCCCGACCTGGACCCATTCCGAGGCGCGCGCCGTGAACAACGCGGGCCGGGTGGCGGGATGGTCGTACGAGCTCGATGGCGTGGGAGGCTACAGCGCGAGCGCGGGGTTCATATACGATCCGGCGAGCCATTCCTTCACGGACATCCCCATCGCCGGCTCGACTTTCACGATCGCACAGGGCATCAACGCGGCCGGGCAGGTCGTCGGCAGCGCCCGGGTCGCGAGCGGCGAGCAGGCGTTCCTGCGCCAGCCCGGCGGCTCGATCACGATGTTCACGGTCGCGGGCTCGCCGACGCGGGCGCGCGGCATCAACGACCTCGGGCTCATCACGGGCTTCGTCACCTCGGGCGCCGCGATCCACGGCTTCGTGGGAGATTCCCTCGGCTACGAGCTGCTCGACATGCCGGGCGCCGCGGGGACCTACGGCGAAGGGATCAACAACGCGGGGCAGGTGAGCGGGGTGTGGTACGACGCCACGGACAACGCGCACGGCTTCATCGCCACCCCGGCGGCCATGCCGACGGGCACCACCTCGGGCGGCGCGTACACGTTCGCGGTGGACGTCGTGCCCAACGTGCCGATCTTCATCGACCCGAAAGTCGCCGTAGGCTACGACTACGCGATCGGGAAGAAGGATCCGCGCATCGCCTCGGTGCAGTTCCCCATCGGCGTGGGCGACAACTACTACGTCCTCAAGGTGGACGGGCGCAAGTTCGTGGTGGCGGGCGGCGAGTGGTTCGACTTCCGCGCCCACGGCTGGCGCAAGGGTGTTGCGGATTTCCGCGTGGGCTGCATCGACACGAGCGCGATGCTCGATCCGGCGAATGCGCAGGCGTTCCCGACCGGGCTCACCTTCGTGGCCGCCGGGCGCTTTACCGGGACGCAGAAGCCGAGGACGCGCAAGTCCACCGCGCGGCTGGGCCCCGCCTGCCGCATGGACGACAACCTGGGCGAAGACGACGATTGAGCGCGCGGGGCGCGCGATTCGCGCCCCGGGGGCTTCAGCGCTTGAGGGCCAGGGTGAGCCCGTCGCCCACGGTGGCGAGCGCCAGCTCGATGCGCGCGTCCGAGCGCAGCGCGTCGTTGAACGCGCGGATCGCTTCGGTATCGGCGCTGCGGTCGCCGGAATCGACCACCGCGCCGCTCCAGAGCGTGTTGTCCACGGCGATGAGGCCGCCCGGGCGCACGAGCGCGAGGCAGCGCTCGTAGTATCCCGGGTAGTTCTCCTTGTCCGCGTCGATGAAGGCGAAATCGTAGCGGCCCGACTCGCCCGCGGCCACCAGCGCGTCGAGTGTCGCGAGCGCCGGGGCGAGCTTGAGGTCGATCTTGCGCGCGACCCCCGCCTTCTCCCAGTAGCGCCGGGCGATCGCGGTCCATTCCTCGCTCACGTCGCACGCCACCATGCGCCCGTCCTCGGGCAGCGCCAGCGCCACGCAAAGCGAGCTGTAGCCCGTGAAGACTCCCACCTCGAGCGTGCGCCGGGCGCCCAGCAGCTTCACCAGCAGCGCCATGAGCCGACCCTGGTCGGTCCCGATCTGCATGCCGGCATGGGGAATGCCCGCGGTGGCCGCGCGCAGCTCCGCGAGCACGGGATGCTCCGGGCCCGTATGGTCCACCACGTAGCGGTAGAGCGCCTCGGTAAGCGATAGCAATCGTCCGGCCATGGTCGTGCCTTCCTAGCGGTCGTCCAGCTCGAGCAGGACCGGCTGGTGGTCCGAGGCGGTAGTCGCCGTATCCACTTCGATCGAGCGCACCCGTGCCGCGAGCGGCTCGCTCACGAGCACGAAATCGCAGGCGTAGGGCGTCTTGCTGTACACGTGCGAATGCACGCAGAACGTGGGCGCGTGGGGCTCGCGGCCGTGCACCAGCGGCCACGCGTCCCGGTAGGGCGGAGCGCCGCTCGCGAGCGGCCCCTGGAGGTCGGCGTAGGCCGGATGGTCCGGAGGAAAGTTGAAGTCCGCCGTGAGGATCGCGTTCGTGGTCTGCGCCGTGGGATCGAAGGGACCGCCCTCCGCGGTCGTATGACCGGGCTGCATTGCCCGGGCGCACGCCTCGTCGTGCAACTCCCGAAGACAGCGCACTTGCGCGCGACGTTGCACGTCGGAGTAATACTCGAGGTGCGTGGTGGTGAGGCGGATGGGGCCCATGGAAGACTGCACCGTGGCCTCCACCGCCACTCGCGGCATCGATTCCTTGCCCGGGTCCGCGGGCCAGGGCAGCGCGTGGCGGCGCGCCGAAAGCACGCCGTAGCGCGCGAAGATCGCGTTGCCGAACCTGCGCCGCCGAGCGCCTTCGCCCTCCAGGTCCACGCCGTAACCCTCGATCATCCGGTAGCCGGGCAGGAGTGCCGCCAGCGCGGCGAACTGGTCGCGGTCGTCGTTGCCCGGCAGCGCCGGAAAGTTGTCCGCGATCTCCTGCATGCACAGCACGTCGAAATCGGCGATCGCGCGCGCGGTGGCGACGATGCGCTCGAGGTCGACGCGGCCGTCCACCCCGCAGGCCCACTGGATGTTCCAGGTGATCAGCTTCATCGCAATTCGTCCGTCGCTCGCCACGATTCTGCCAGATTCACCGCCCATGCTCGGGCCATCGCCCCACCGAAGCCGCCGTCATGGACCGACTCGCCACGCCGCTGCTGGCCCTCTTCGCCAGCCTCGCCACTGCCAGCGCCGCCGCCACCGAGACACGAACGCGCGACGACTGGCGGCGCCACTTCGACGCGAAAGGCCTGCGCGGCACCTTCGTGCTGTTCGAGCCCGCGCTCGACCGCTACCAGGTGCACGACGTGGCGCGCGCGAAGCAGCGCTTCCTGCCCGCCTCGACCTTCAAGATTCCCAACGCGCTGATCGGTCTCGAGGTGGGATCCCTCACCGACGAGAAGGAAGTGTTCCGGTGGGATGGAAAGCCCAAGCCCATCCCGGCATGGGAACGGGACCAGATCCTGCGCACCGGCATGGGCGACAGCGTGGTCTGGATGTTCCAGGAGATCGCGCGGCGCACCGGCAAGGCGCGCATGCGCGAATGGCTCGATCGGCTCGACTACGGCAACCGCGACCTCTCGGGCGGGATCGACCTCTTCTGGCTGCAGGGCGGGCTGCGGGTGAGCGCCCTGGAGCAGGTGCGCTTCCTGCACCGCCTCGCGGAGGGGCGGCTGCCCATGACGCAGCGCGCGCAGCGCCTGGTGCGCGACGCGCTCGTGGTCGAAAGGACGCGCGGCTACACCCTCTACGCCAAGACCGGCAGCCAGCCCAGCGGCAAGGACGCCGTGATGTGGTGGGTCGGGTGGATCGAGAGGAAATGCCGGCCCCAGGCGTATTTCGCGATGAACTTCGCGCCCACCTCGAAGTCCGCGTTCGCCGACCGGTTCGCGATCGGGCGCTCGATCCTGCAGGAGGCGGGCGCGCTGCCCGGCGCTTCCCCGCCGGCGTCGTGAGGCGCCTCGGGAGTCCGCCGGGAAGGTGACGAGCACACCCTCCCGGCGGCTGCACGCAACCGGGATGGACGGCTGCTTCGCAGCCGGTGGCCGATTCGGGCCCAATTTCTCTAGAATGACGCCTGTCCCCGCGCCGCGGCCGAAAGAAGCCCATGCTCCTCTGGTTCGTCATCATCTACTGGATCATCTCGGTCGCCATCGGCCTGTATGCCGCGCGCTGGGTCCACAACACCAAGGATTTCGCGGTGGCGGGACGCCGCCTGCCGATGTACATCGTCACCGCGACGGTGTTCGCCACCTGGTTCGGCTCCGAGACGGTGCTGGGCATTCCCGCCTCGTTCGTGAAGGACGGCTTCGCCGGGGTGATCGCCGATCCCTTCGGCTCGTCGCTCTGCCTCGTGCTCGTGGGATTGTTCTTCGCCCGCCCGCTCTACCGCATGAACCTGCTCACCATCGGCGACTACTACCGCAAGCGCTTCGGCAGGACGGTGGAGATGCTCACGACGATGTGCATCGTGATCTCCTACCTGGGCTGGGTCGGCGCGCAGATCAAGGCGCTGGGGCTCGTCTTCAACGTGGTGTCCGACGGGAGCATCAGCCAGCACTGGGGCATGATCATCGGAGCCGCCACGGTGCTGGTCTACACGATGCTGGGCGGCATGTTCTCCGTGGCGATCACCGACTTCATCCAGATGATCATCATCGTGGTGGGCATGCTCTACATCGGCGGGACGGTGAGCGGGCTCGCCGGCGGCGTCTCCGGCGTGGTGTCCCACGCGGCGGCCCACGGCAAGTTCCACATCCGGCCCGCGCCCGAGCTGAAGGACATCCTCGGCTTCTTGGCGGCGTGGAGCACCATGATGCTGGGCGCCATCCCCCAGCAGGACGTGTTCCAGCGCGTGCAGTCCTCGAAGGACGAGCAGACGGCGGGACGCTCGTCGATCCTGGGCGGCGTGCTCTACTTCTGCTTCGCGTTCATCCCGATGTTCCTCGCCTACTCGGCGATGCTGATCGACCCGAAGATGGTCACGGGCTACATCGACACCGATCCGCAGCAGATCCTGCCATCGCTCATCAAGTCGCCCATCGTTCCGGTGTTCGCGCAGATCATGTTCTTCGGCGCGCTGCTCTCGGCGATCAAGAGCTGCGCCTCGGCCACGCTGCTGGCACCCTCGGTCACCTTCAGCGAGAACATCCTCAAGGGTTTCTTCCCCCACCTGGGCGACAAGCAGCACCTGCGCATGATGCGGATCGTGCTCGTGTGCTTCACGATCCTGGTAACGATATTCGCCCTCAACTCCCAGTCGAGCATCTACGGCATGGTGGAGAACGCCTACAAGGTGACCCTCGTGGCGGCGTTCGTGCCGCTCGTGTGCGGCCTGTACTGGCGGCGGGCGACCAACCTGGGGGGGATGCTCTCCATCGTCTTCGGGCTCACGGTGTGGATCTGGATGGAGATGCTCAATCCCGAGGG
>JAAOZZ010000127.1 GCA_012274175.1 Betaproteobacteria bacterium | reverse complement strand
TTGCAGCACGGCCTGGAGCTTTCCGACGGGCCCACGCTCCCCGCCACCGCCCGCACCATTCCGGAGCCCCCCGGGCTGTGGCCGCGGGATCCCCCGATCCGCCATCGCAAGGCCATTCCCACGGCGTGGCTGGAGGTGGGGTTGCGCGAGGGGCGCAACCGCCAGTTGCGCCGCATGACCGCCCAGGTCGGGCTGCCAACGCTCCGGCTGGTGCGCTTCCGGATCGGCCCCTGGGCGCTGGAAGGCCTCGCCCCGGGCGAGTGGCGCGAGCTGCCGGCGCCCTCGATAGCGCAAGTCCGGTCGCACGGCGCCCGAGCGCAATAGCCTCGCGTGTCAACCTCCGTATAATGCGCGGCGTTAATGTCGGCGACGAGGCTGAATCCAGCGCAGTCGATGCATTGATACCCTGTTCAACATAAACCCCTAGGAATGACAACGATGAAGAAGCTGTCCGCCCTGATCGCCATCCTGTTCGCCTCCGCTTCGGTATCGGTGTTCGCGCAAGCAACACCGGCCAAGCCGGCCGAAGTCGCGCCCGCCGCCGCCCCCGCCAAGATCGAGGCTCCCGCCAAGGTCGAGGCCCCCAAGAAGGCGGTGACCAAGAAAGTCGCGAAGAAGAAGCACATCGTGAAGAAGCACAAGAAGATCGCCAAGAACGAAGCCGCCCCGAAGGCCAAGGCGGAAGCGAAGGAAATGAAGAAGGAAGCCCCCAAGAAGTAATCGGTCGTCCGTACTCCGCAAAGGCGGGGCCGCGGCCCCGCCTTTGCCATTTGGCGACTTACAATTCGTCCATGAAGATCGTCGTCGGCCTCTCCGGGGGCGTGGATTCCGCCGTGGCCGCGCTGCTGCTCAAGCGCGCCGGCCACGACGTGCTCGGCCTCTTCATGAAGAACTGGGAGGACGACGACGACGGCGAGTACTGCTCGACCCGGGAGGATCTCGTGGACGCGGTATCCGCGGCCGAGACCATCGGCATCGACGTGGAGGCCGTCAACTTCGCCGCCGAATACCGCGAGCGCGTGTTCGCCGGCTTCCTCGCGGAATACCGCGCCGGTCGCACGCCCAATCCGGACGTGCTCTGCAATGCCGAGATCAAGTTCAGGGCCTTCCTGGACCATGCGCTCGAGCTGGGAGCCGAGCGCATCGCCACCGGACATTACGCCCGGGTGGAGGAGCGCCACGGCCGGTGGGCTCTCCTCAAGGGGGTCGATCCGTCCAAGGACCAGAGCTATTTCCTGCACCGGCTCGACCAGGCGCAGCTCGCCCGCACCGTCTTTCCCGTCGGCCACCTGCTCAAGACGGAGGTCCGGCGCATCGCGCGCGAGGCGGGCCTGCCCAACCACGCCAAGCGCGACTCCACCGGCATCTGCTTCATCGGGGAGCGGCCTTTCCGCGAGTTCCTCGCGCGCTACCTGCCGCGCGAGCCCGGTCCCATCGCGACCCCGGAAGGCGAACGCGTGGGCGAGCACCAGGGACTCATGTACTACACCATCGGGCAGCGCCAGGGACTGGGAATCGGGGGGCGCCGCGACGCCCTCGGCGTGCCGTGGTACGTGGCGGGAAAGGACCTCGCATCGAACACGCTGGTGGTCGTGCAGGGCCACGACCACCCGATGCTCCTCAAGCGCAGCCTCGTGGCCGACGACGCGAGCTGGATCGGGGGTGCGCCGCCCGACGGCGACCCCATGGAGCTCGGCGCCAAGACGCGCTATCGCCAGGCCGACGCGGCGTGCGCGCTGCGCGTGAACGGGCCGCGGGATTTCGCGCTCGAGTTCGCCGCCCCGCAGTGGGCGGTGACTCCGGGACAGTCGGCGGTGCTCTACCGCGGCGAGGTGTGCCTGGGCGGCGGCCTGATCGCCTAGGCGCTCAGGCCGGCGGACGGGTCGAGGCGAAGGCGGGGCGTTTCTCCAGGCGCTCGGCCCACGAGCGCAGCGCCGCGTGTTCGGCGCGCCATTGCAGCTCCGGCAGCCGGAACTCCAGCCAGAAGAGCGCGCACCCGCAGGCGATGTCGCCGAGGGCCGGCTGCGCCCTTCCCATGGAGACGCCCGCCGCCACCGACCCGGCAAGCGCCACCAATGCCGCCTGCAGCTTGTCGCGCTGCCGCGCGATCCAGGCCGGATCCTGCCGAACCGCCTCGCGCTTGCGCTCGAGGAAGATGGCGATGCCGGCATCGGCTATGCCATCACCCAGCGCCTCGTCGCGGCGCGCACGCGCCCGTTCGACCCCGGAGGCCGGGATGAACCGGGGCCCGGGCAGGGTATCCAGGTATTCCGTGATCACGCCCGAATCGTAGAGGCACTCCCCGTCATCCAGGACCAGCACGGGCACCTTGTTCAGCGGGTTGTAGCGCGGCACGGTCGTGTCCGCGTTCCATGAACTTTCCTCGAGGAACTCGAAGGCGAGCCCCTTCTCGGCGAGCAGGACGCGGACCTTGCGAACGTAGGGACTGGTCTTCGAACCGACGAGCTTCATGGGTTCTCCTGGCGAGGACGCGGCGGAGTATAAACCGGGCGCATCGCGGCGGCGTGATAAAATTTCGCTCCTCGCATGTCCTCCGCCCTCACCGCCCTTTCGCCCCTCGACGGGCGCTATGCCGCCAAGACCCGGCGCCTGCAGGAGCACTTCAGCGAATTCGCGCTGATGCGCGAGCGGGTCGCCGTGGAGGTCGAGTGGCTGCTGGCGCTCGCCGCCGAGCCCTCGTTTCGCGCGCTCCAGCCCTTCTCCGCGGACACCCAGTCGCAGCTGCGCGCCACGCTCACCGGTTTCGCCCTCGCCGATGCCGAGCGCATCAAGGCAATCGAGTCCGCCACGAACCACGACGTGAAGGCGGTCGAGTACTGGCTGCGCGAGCGCTTCGCGGGCAATGCCGAGGTCGCGGCGGCGGGCGAATTCATCCATTTCGCGTGCACCTCGGAGGACGTGAATAACCTGGCCCACGCGCGCATGTTCATGGGCGCTCGCGACCGGGTGCTGCTTCCCGAGGTGGACGCAATCGTCGAGCGGCTCCGGGCGCTCGCGAGCCAGCACGCGGAGCTCGCCATGCTCTCGCGCACCCACGGCCAGCCCGCCACGCCCACCACTTTGGGCAAGGAGATGGCGAACTTCGCCCATCGCCTGCGGCGCGCCCGCGAGCGGCTCGCCGCGGTACCGATGCGCGGCAAGGTGAACGGGGCCACGGGCAACTTCAACGCGCACGTCGCCGCCGCTCCCGACGTGGATTGGCCGCGCTTCGCGCGGTCTTTCGTGGAGCGCATGGGCATCGAGTACAACCCCCTCACGATCCAGATCGAGCCCCACGACGCGCTCGCCGAGGCCTTCGACGCCGCCGCGCGCCTGAACACCGTCCTCATCGGGCT
>JAAOZZ010000010.1 GCA_012274175.1 Betaproteobacteria bacterium | reverse complement strand
GTTGGGCGGGCGCATGAAGCCCTCCTCGTATCACGTTGGCAACGTCGTGCGCCGCCTGCAGGGGCTGCACTCCGATCCGTGGAAGACGCTGCGCCGCACCGCCCAGATCCTCACCGCGCCGATGAAGCGCAAGCTCGGAATCGCCCCATGACCGCCACGCGCGCCCACATTCCCACTCCGGAACCGCCCCAGGATCCGCAGCCGCAGCCACGGCCCCCGGAGCCGCCCGTCGATCCGGTGCCAATCGACGACCCCAAGCCACTCCAGGATCCGCCGGTGCGCGATCCGCAACCCGACGAGACGCCCAACCCCCCGCGTTATCGCGCCGTGGGACCGGTCATGTCCTCGGGACGCACCCATTCGTCGTATTGCGCCTCGCTCACGTAGCCCAGCGCCACCGCGGCCTCCCGCAGCCCGCTGCCTTCGCGGTGGGCCTTCTTCGCGATCTCGGCGGCGCGGTCGTATCCGATGTGCGGCGCCAGCGCCGTCACCAGCATGAGCGAGCCATGCAGCAGGGCGGCGATGCGCTCCCGATCGGGCTCGATGCCGCGGGCGCAATGCTCCTCGAAGCTCGCCATGCCGTCGGCCAGCAGCCGCACGCTCTGCAGGAAGGCGTTGGCGATGACCGGCTTGAACACGTTCAGCTCGAGGTGGCCCTGGGCGCCGCCGAAATTCACCGCCACGTCGTTGCCCATGACCTGACAGGCCGCCATGGTGAGCGCCTCGCATTGGGTGGGATTCACCTTGCCGGGCATGATCGAGCTGCCCGGCTCGTTTTCCGGAATCGTGATCTCCCCGATGCCGCAGCGCGGCCCGCTCGCGAGCAGCCGCACGTCGTTGGCGATCTTCGTGAGGGACGCGGCGAGGCCCTTGAGCGCTCCGTGGGCGTGCACCAGCGCATCGTGGCTCGCGAGCGCCTCGAACTTGTTGGGCGCGGTCTCGAATTCGCAGCCGATGAGCCGCGAAAGCTCTCCGGCCACCTCGGCACCGAATTGCGGATGGGTGTTGAGGCCGGTGCCCACGGCGGTGCCGCCGAGTGCCAGCTCCGACAGGTGCGGGAGCGCCGCCTCGACGTGGCGAATCCCATGGTCGAGCTGCGCCACGTAACCGGAAAACTCCTGCCCGAGGGTGAGGGGTGTGGCGTCCTGCAGGTGGGTGCGGCCGATCTTCACCACGGAGCGGAAGGCGTGGGAGCGCTCCGCCAGCGTCGTGCGCAGCCTCGAAAGCGCGGGCAGCAGGCGGCGGCGCAGCGCCACCACGGCCGCCACGTGCATCGCGGTGGGGAATACGTCGTTGGACGATTGGCCGCGGTTCACGTCGTCGTTGGGGTGCACGAGCCGCCCCTCCCCGCGCGGCCCGCCGAGGATCTCGCTCGCGCGGTTGGCGAGCACCTCGTTCACGTTCATGTTGGTCTGGGTACCCGAGCCCGTCTGCCACACGACCAGCGGGAACTCCTCGGGCCAGCGCCCCGCGAGCACTTCGTCGGCGGCCGATGAGATGGCCCGGGCCTTCTCGGCTGTTATCTGTCCCAGGGATTCGTTGACGGCGGCACAGGCGCGCTTCACCCAGGCGAGCGCCTGTATGATTTCCGCGGGCATGCGCTCGCCCGAGATCCGGAAATTCTCGAGCGAGCGCTGGGTCTGGGCGCCCCACAGGCGATCCCGCGGCACCTCGATCGGGCCGAAGGTGTCCTTTTCGATGCGTACGCC
This sequence comes from Betaproteobacteria bacterium, assembly GCA_012274175.1. Taxonomy (GTDB): domain Bacteria; phylum Pseudomonadota; class Gammaproteobacteria; order Burkholderiales; family Usitatibacteraceae; genus Usitatibacter. The sequence continues at coordinate 6,639 of JAAOZZ010000010.1, read as the reverse complement.
GTCCATGGTCCCTCCAATCTACCGACATCATTCACAGAGAGGAAATACCGCAATGAAGAAGCTCGCGATCGCCGCGCTCGTGACGGCGGCCACCGCCCTCCCCGCCCTGGCCCAGCACATGAAGCTCGAGGACCAGGTCAAGTATCGCAGGGCCGCGTACGACCTGCTGGGCCTGAACTTCGGCAGCCTTTCGGCCATGGCCCAGGACAAGAAGCCCTTCGACAAGGAAGAGGCGCAGAGCAACGCCGACTTCGCGGCCATGCTCGCGACGGTACCGCGGCATTTCTTCGGCGAGGGCACGGACAAGAACACCAAGGCCAAGCCCGAGATCTGGACCCATCGCGCCGATTTCGACGCCAAGATGGACAAGATGGTGGGCGAAGCGCAGAAGCTGCCCGCGGCGGTGCGATCGGGCGACATGGCGGCGTTTCGCAAGCAGGTGGCCGATGTGGGCCACGCGTGCAAGTCCTGCCACGACGATTTCCGCGCGAAGTGAACGTGACGGCGCGCATCCGGGTGTGGGACCTCCCCACCCGGATTTTCCACTGGTCGCTCGCGGGCCTCGTGGCCTTCTCCTTCGTCACGGGAAAGATCGGTGACCCGTGGATGTCCTGGCACTTGAGGAGCGGTTACGGGATCCTCACGCTCCTCGCGTTCCGGATTGCGTGGGGCTTCGCCGGCGGCCGGACGGCGCGCTTCTCCCACTTCCTGCGCGGCCCGCGCATCGCGCTGGAATACGCCCGCGAGGCCCTCTCCGGCCGCTACCACCCGTTCGCGGGGCACAATCCGCTCGGGGGCTGGATGGTGGTCGTGATGCTCGCGGCCCTGCTCGTGCAGGCATGCACCGGCCTCTTCGCCGACGATGAGATCGCCACCCAGGGGCCGCTCGCGGTAAAGGTCTCCAACGCGTTCGTGAGCCGCATGAGCGCGTGGCACAGCTTCAACGAATGGCTCGTCGTGGGATTGGCCACGGTCCACGTCGCGGCGATCGCCCTCTATCGATGGAAGCTGCGCGCGCGGCTGGCGGGTCCCATGGTGCATGGCTGGGTCCCGGTGCCTCCCGGGGAGAATTGGCCGCAGCCCGCGATGGGGCATACCGGCCTCGCGTTGGCGCTGCTGGCATTCGCCGCGGCGATGGCCTACGTCCTGGTGGTGGTCTATCCCGCGACGTAAGGCGGCTTGGGGGATAATGCGCCGGCGATGACCAAGGCGCATTTCTCGCGCTTCCACGGTGCGAATCCGGGACTACTGCACTTCGCGGCCCACAGCCACCATCCGTGGCCCGACGCCACGCAGGCGGCCCACGACCGATACTGGATCGATTCCGCCGAGGCCGCGGACCGCAAATGGGTGCGCATCTTCGCCGAGACGGTGCCGAAGGCGCAGGGGCACGTGGCACGCCTGCTCGGCTTGTCGCAACCGCGCCAGGTCGCCTTCGCCCCCAATACCCACGAATTCGTGGCGCGCCTGTACTCCTGCTTCGAACCCCGACGGCGGATACGGGTGCTCACGAGCTCCCACGAGTTCCACAGCTTCCGCCGCCAGACGCGGCGCCTCGAGGAGGCCGGACGGGTGCAGGTGGAGGAAATTGCGCTCGATCCCTGGGAGACGTTCGGCGAGCGCTTCGTGGCGGCGGAGCGCTCGTCGCCGTGGGACCTGGTATGGCTCTCCCAGGTCTTCTTCGATTCCGGTTTCGTGGTGCGGGACCTCGAGGCGATCTGCTACGCGGCGCCGCCGGAGGCCCTGGTCGTGATCGACGGCTATCACGCTTTCTGCGCGCTGCCCGTGGACTTGTCCCGCGTGCACCGGCGCGCCTTCTACCTCGCCGGTGGATACAAGTACGCGATGTCGGGAGAAGGCGCGTGCTTCCTCGCCGTCCCCCCCGGGTGCACGCTGCGGCCCATGGACACCGGATGGTTCGCCTCGTTCGACGCCCTCGAGGCCGGATCCGCGGGCCCCGTGCCCTATGCGGAAGACGGGATGCGGTTCTGGGGCGCCACGTTCGACGCCTCGGGACTCTATCGCTTCAACGCCGCGATGGACTGGCTCGCCTCGGAGGGCTTCACTATCGACCGGATCCACGCCCACGCCAGGGCGCTGCAGGAACGCTTCCTCGAAGGACTTGCCCACGCCCGACTCGACATGCTCACGCCGGGGCATCTCGTGCCGCACCGCGGCGCCCCGCGCGGCAATTTCCTCGCGTTCGACGTGGAGGGGGCCGAGGCGCTCCACGAGCGCATCGCCGGGCAATCGGTGAAGATCGACCGCCGCGGCCGGCGCCTGCGATTCGGGTTCGGCATCTACCACGATGCCGCAGACGTGGACCGGCTCCTTGTGGTGCTTGCGCGTGCGCTGCGATAATCCCCGGATGAAAAGACGCTGCCTCCTCGTCGTTGCCGCCGCGGCCCTCGCCGCTCCCCTCCTCGCGCTCGCCCAGCCCTACCCGTCCCGGCCGATCCGGTTCATCGTGCCCTATCCGGCGGGCGGTCCGCTGGATACGGTCGCGCGCCTGCTCGCGCAAAAGGTCTCGGAGAGCGTGAAGCAGCCGGTCATCGTCGAGAACAAGCCCGGGGCGGGCGGCAACATCGGCGCGGATGCGGTGGCGAAGGGCGCCCCCGACGGCTACATGATCCTCATGGGCGCGGTGGCCACCCACGCGATCAATCCCACGCTGTACAAGAACATTCCGTACGACGCCGTGCGGGACTTCCAGCCGGTGACGCAGGTGGCCTCGACGCCCAACGTGCTCGTGGTCAACCCGTCGCTGCCGGTCACGACCGTGCGCGAGTTCATCGCCTACGCGAAGGCCCATCCCGGCCAGCTCAACTTCGGTTCCGGCAGCACGGGCAGCGCCGGGCACCTCGCGGGCGAGCTCTTCAAGAAGATGGCGGGCGTGGAGATGACGCACATTCCCTACAAGGGCGCCGGTCCCGCGATGCAGGACCTGATCGGCGGGCAGATCCAGCTGATGTTCGACAACCTGGCCTCCTCCCTGGGCCAGATCCGCGCCGGCAAGGTGCGGGCGCTCGCGGTGACCACGGCGCAGCGCACCTCGCTCGCCCCGCAGCTTCCCACCATCGCCGAATCCGGCCTGCCCGGCTTCGACATCAGCACCTGGTTCGGCATCTTCCTTCCGGCGCACGCGCCGCGCGAGGTCGTCGACCGGCTGCACGGCGAGTTCGTGCGCGCCCTCTCGGCGCCGGACGTGCGCGAGAAGATGGCCCACCTGGGCGCCGAGCCGGTGGGCAACACGCCCGAGGAATTCGCGGCCTACATCCGCTCGGAATCGCGCAAGTACGCCGACGTGATCCGGGCGTCCGGCGCGAAGGTGGACTGAGATGGTCCGGCGCATCGCGTGGGTGCTCGCCGGGGCCGGCGCGGCCATCTTCGCCGGCATCACGATCGGGCTCTTTTCCCACGAGTCCCACATCCGCGTACCGGCCATCGCCGCCCTGGTCACCTTCTCGGCGATCATCCTGTCGTACCTGGGCGGGATCGAGGGCGGCCTCGCGCTGCGGGAGGAATCCGGCAGCGAGCGCACGCGCGCGGTCGCGCTCGCCCTGAGCGGCGTTCCGGCGCTCGCGGGCTGGGGTGTGCTATGGCTCGATTCGCCGCAATGGCAGTTGGGTTCCGCGATCGGGCTGCTGGCCGCCGTGTGGGCCGCGGACCTGGCGCTCTCCCGCCACGGCCTCATCCCGTCGTGGTTCGTCGACCTGCGCACCGCGGTAACGGCCGTGGCGTGCGCGATCCTCGGAGTGGCGGTCTACCTGCTTTAGCGCCGCTTCGCCTTGCCGCCGCTGGCCACGTGGCGCCCGAGCCACGCGAAGAACTCCCGGTACCAGAGGCGGGAATTCTGCGGCTTGAGGATCCAGTGGTTCTCGTCCGGGAAGAAGACGAGGCGCGTCGCCACGCCCTTGGACTTGAGCGTGTTGTAGTAGGCGAGGCCCTGCGCGTCCGGCACCCGGTAGTCGAGCAAGCCGTGGATCACGAGGGTCGGCGTCTTCATGCGCCGGGCGCGCGCGCGAGGATTCTGCGCTTCCACCTTCGCGGGATTGTCCCAGTACCACGCGCCCAGCTCCTTGGGATGCCAGTAGTACGCGTCGTCGGCGAACATCCCCACCCAGTCGAAGCATCCCGCGTGGCACACGTAGGCCTTGTAGCGGTCGGTGTTCCCGTTCATCCACGCGACCATGAAGCCGCCGTAGCTGCCCCCCGCCGCCACGAGGCGATCGCGGTCGATGTAGCCTCGCCGCAGCATGAAGTCCGTGCCGGCCTCCACGTCGGCGAGCTCCCGCTTGCCCCATTCGTGGTCGATCGACTCGACGAAGCGCTGCCCGAACGAAGTCGAGCCGTGGTAGTTCACGCAGACGACCACGTATCCCTGGGCGGCGAAGACGTGGTTGTTCCAGCGAAAATGGAAATTGTCGCCCCACGTGGAATGGGGTCCCCCGTGGATGTTGTGCAAGAGCGGCCATTTCTTCCGGGGATCGAAGTCCGGCGGGTAGATCGCCCACATGTGGACCGGCTCGCGGTTCCAGCCCTCGATCGTGAACTCCCGCACCTCCCCCAACTTCACGCCGTCCAGCACGCCCGCGTTGAATCCGTCGATGCGGCGTTCGCCCGCACCGGGCGCGCTCCAGAAGACGGCGGGCGGCGTGCCCATGGTGTTGCGCACGAAGGCGACCGCGCCCGCGGCGGCGTCGAAATCGCTCACCGTGCCTCCGCGGCCCAGCACTTCCGGGGCGCGCGCCCCGAGGGTCCAGCGAAACAGGTGCGTACGCGCCCCATCTTCCGCGTGGAAGACCACGGCGTCGGAGCCCGCGCTCCATGCGAGGGGGGCGTGGATGCTGCGGTCCCAGCGCGCCCGGACCACCTCGACCGTGCCGCGGCGCCGATCGATGAAGGCGAGCTTCTGCTCCGCCACGGGGTTGCGCCGCAGGTTCTGTGTGAGGAGCGCGATGCGCGTTCCGTCGGGCGAGTAGCGCGGGCTCTCGTGGTTGAGGGGCGAGCGCGCGGTGAGCGAGCGGAAGCGGCCGCTTCGCAGGTCGAGGGCCACGATCTGGTTCTCGTGGTCGAAGCGCTTGTCCGCGGCGGGATCGAAGGTGAACGCGATCTCGCGGCCGTCGGGGGCGATGTCGTAGTGGTGCGCGGCGGGGTCGGCCCGCGGCAGCTCGTAGCGCGTGCCCGCGAAGAGGTCGCGCATGCGCCCGCTCGCCACGTCCACGGTGAACAGGTGCGGCACGCGCCCGTCGGACAGCCAGCGGTCCCACCACCGATAGGCCGCGTGCTCGACCACGTGGGCCTTCACCTTGTCGTCCTTCCAGGCCTTGTGGCGCTTCGCGAGCTGCGGCAGGCCCCGGACCTCAGGCCACACCCACGAGGCGAACGCGATGCGCCGGGAATCGGGGAACCACCGGATGGCGAAGGCGCCTGTTGGAATGTCCGTGAGGCGCCGCGCCTCCCCGCCGTCGGGCGCGATGAGATAGACCTGGGTCTCCTCGTCGCCCTTCTCGCTTCCCGTCCCGGGGCGCTTGCCGAGGAAGGCGATCCAGCGCCCGTCGGGAGACCAGCGCGGCTCCCCGTCCTTGTCGCCGCATTGGGTCAGGCGGCGCGCCTCGCCGCCGAACGCGGACAGCAGCCACAGGCTCGAGCGCGGCTTGTTCTCTTCCATGTCGTACGACGTGGACGACACGCACACCTGCGCCGCGTCGGGCGACAACGTCGGCTGCGCGGGCCGTTCGAGCTTCCAGAGGTCTTCGACGGTGAGTCTGCGGGTCTTGGCCATGGGATCCTTGTGGGAGCTTCAGGTCGGCGGGGATTCTAGCAGTAGAATGTCCGCTCCCCTCGAAACGACCCCATGAAACCGAACGACCTCCGGCCCAGCTTCCAATGGGAAGACCCGCTGCTCCTCGAGGGCCAGTTGAGCGAGGACGAACGCATGGTGCGCGACAGCGCGCGTGCCTACTGTCGTGAAAAGCTGATGCCGCGGGTGCTCGAGGCCCACCGCCACGAGAAATACGACCGCGCGATATTCGACGAGATGGGCGCGCTGGGCTTCCTCGGCTCGACCATCGAGGGCTACGGCTGCGCGGGCGTGAGCCACGTCTGCTACGGGCTCATCGCGCGCGAGGTCGAGCGCGTGGACTCGGGATACCGCTCGGGAATGAGCGTGCAGTCCTCCCTCGTGATGCATCCGATCCACGCCTACGGGACCGAGGAGCAGCGGCGCAAGTGGCTCCCGCGCCTCGCCACGGGAGAGCTCCTGGGCTGCTTCGGCCTCACGGAGCCGGACTTCGGGTCCGACGCGGGCGGCATGATCACGCGCGCGAAGAAGGTGGACGGGGGCTACCTGCTGAACGGCGCGAAGATGTGGATCAGCAATTCCCCCATCGCCGACCTCTTCGTGATCTGGGCCAAGGACGACGGCGGGGACATCCGAGGATTCGTCCTCGAAAAGGGCATGAAGGGACTCTCCGCGCCGAAGATCGAGGGCAAGTTCAGCCTGCGCACCTCGATCACCGGGGAAGTCGTGATGAGCGACGTCTTCGTGCCCGACGGGAACTGGCTGCCGAACGTGAAGGGGCTCAAGGGACCGTTCGGCTGCCTCAACAAGGCGAGATACGGCATCGCCTGGGGCGC
>JAAOZZ010000126.1 GCA_012274175.1 Betaproteobacteria bacterium | reverse complement strand
TCGGTGAAGTGATCACCGCCGAGGTCATCTCGGTGGACCCCAACGTCGTGATCGTCAACGCCGGCCTCAAGTCGGAAAGCACGATCGCCACTGAAGAATTCAAGGACGACCGCGGCGAGATCGAGGTCAAGGTCGGCGACTTCGTTTCCGTCGCCATCGAAGCCCTCGAAGACGGCTTCGGCGCCACCAAGCTCTCGCGCGACAAGGCGAAGAAGCTCGCGGCCTGGACCAGCCTCGATGACGCGCTCGCGGGCGGCACCATCATCAAGGGGGTGGTCTCCGGCAAGGTGAAGGGCGGCCTCACCGTCATGGTGAACGGCATTCGCGCCTTCCTGCCCGGCTCGCTCGTCGACCTGCGTCCCGTCAAGGACACCTCGCACTTCGAGGGCAAGGAGCTCGAGTTCAAGGTCATCAAGCTCGACCGCAAGAGGAACAACGTCGTGGTCTCGCGCCGCGCCGTGATGGAAGAGACCGCGGGCGTCGAGCGCCAGCAGCTGCTCGAGACCCTCAAGGAAGGCGCCGTGGTCAAGGGCGTCGTGAAGAACATCACCGACTACGGCGCGTTCGTGGACCTGGGCGGCATCGATGGTCTCCTGCACATCACCGACCTCGCATGGCGCCGGGTGAAGCACCCGACGGAAGTGCTCTCCGTGGGCGACGAGGTGACCGCCAAGATCCTCAAGTTCGACGCCGAGAAGAACCGCGTCTCGCTGGGCTTGAAGCAGCTGGGCGAGGATCCGTGGATCGGCATCTCCCGGCGCTACCCGCAGGGCACGCGGCTTTTCGGCAAGGTGACCAACATCACCGACTACGGCGCGTTCGTCGAGATCGAGAGCGGCATCGAGGGCCTGGTGCACGTCTCCGAGATGGACTGGACCAACAAGAACGTGCACCCCGCGAAGGTGGTGAGCCTGGGCGACGAGGTGGAGGTCATGATCCTCGAGATCGACGAGGACCGCCGCCGCATCTCGCTGGGCATGAAGCAGTGCATGCCGAACCCGTGGGAAGAGTTCGCCATGAACCACAAGAAGGGCGACAAGGTGAAGGGCGTGATCAAGTCGATCACCGACTTCGGCGTCTTCATCGGGCTGCCGGGCAACATCGACGGCCTGGTGCACCTTTCGGACCTGTCCTGGCAGGCGGCCGGCGAAGAGGCCGTGAAGTCGCTCAAGAAGGGCGACGAGGTCGAGACCGTGGTGCTGTCCATCGACGTGGAGCGCGAGCGCATCTCGCTCGGCATCAAGCAGCTCGAGGGCGATCCGTTCGGCAACTACGTGGCCACCCACGACAAGGGCAACGTCGTGAAGGGCATCGTGAAGTCGATCGAGCCCAAGGGCGCCGTGATCGAGCTCGAGAAGGACGTGGAAGGCTACCTGCGCGCCTCCGAGATCGCCCGCGACCGCGTGGAGGACGTGCGCACCCACCTGAAGGAAGGCGAGACGGTGGAGGCCGTGATCGTCAACATCGACCGCAAGAGCCGGTCGATCAACCTGTCCATCAAGCAGAAGGACGCGGCGGAGGAGGCCGCGGCGATGCAGAAGCACGCGGCCGAATCGAGCGCGAGCTCCGGCACCACCAACCTCGGCGCCCTGCTCAAGGCGAAGCTGGGCGGCAAGGACAAGGAGTAGGGCGATCAATCCAGGGGGGGAGATACGCGCCATGACAAAGTCACAGCTCATCGAGCTGCTGAGCGCGCGCCACAGCCAGCTGGCCCCGAAGGACGCCGAGCTCGCGGTGAAGACGATGCTGGACGCCATGGCGCATACCCTTGCGTCGGGCAACCGCATCGAGATCCGCGGCTTCGGCAGCTTCGGCCTGAACTACAGGCCGCCGCGCACGGGGCGCAACCCCAAGACTGGCGAGAAGGTGCAGGTTCCGCGCAAGTACGTCCCGCACTTCAAGGCGGGCAAGGAATTGCGCGAGCGCGTGGATTACCACGAGGGATGATGGGGCAGGAGCCGGCCAGCGGCGGCGGGTCGTCCGGACGGCCCGCCGTTTTTCTTGGCGCCGCCGGCGGCGCGATACAATAGCGGCCGGTTTCCGCTCGCAAGAACATGCAAGCATTCGTCTGGATCCTGCGCTTCATCATCGTCCTCGTCCTGGTCTGGTTCGCGGTGAAGAACTCGCAACAGATCGACGTGAACGGGCTGCCGGGACAGGTCTGGCAGGCCCCGCTCGTCTTCATCCTGCTGGTGGCCTTCGTGGGCGGCATGGTGATCGGGCTGCTCGCGTGGATCCCGACGGTGGTGCGGCAGCGCCGCGAAATCGGGCGCCTGCGCAGGGCGGCCGCGCAGCTCGCGGCCATGCCGGCCCCGCCACCGATCCCCGGGACGAAGCCGTCCGGCGCGGACATCCATGGAATTTGAGTTCTGGTGGCTGCTTGCCCTGCCGGTGTTCTTCGGGATGGGCTGGGTGGCGGCGCGGGTGGACCTGAAGTCGCTGCTGTCCGAGTCCCGGGCGCTGCCCTCGTCGTATTTCCGCGGCCTCAATTTCCTCCTGAACGAGCAGCCCGACAAGGCGATCGAGTCGTTCCTGCAGGTGGCCAAGGAGAACCCCCAGACGGTCGAGCTGCAGTTCGCGCTCGGCAGCCTCTTCCGCCGCCGCGGCGAGGTCGACCGCGCGATCCGCATGCACCAGGACCTGGTGAACCGCGAGGACCTGGCACCCGAGCAGCGGCGCGAGGCTTCCCTGGAGCTTTCCCAGGACTACTTCAAGGCGGGCCTGCTCGAGCATGCCGAGCAGGTGCTGTCGCGCATGGCCGAGGCCGATCCGTCCGCGCAAGTGCACCAGCACCTGCTCGACATCTATATCCAGGAGAAGGACTGGGAAAAGGCCATCGTGGCCGCGCGCAAGCTCGAGGCGAGCGCCAAGCGCAACTACCAGCGCGAGATCGCCAATTATTGCTGCGAGCTCGCCATCACGGCCCATGTGCACGCGCGCCCGGAAGAGGCGGAGGCCCACCTGCGCGACGCCCTCGTGGCCAATCGCCGGTGCGTGCGCGCGAACCTGCTGCGCGGCGAGTGGCTCGCCCGCGAAGGCCGGCACGAGGAGGCGATCGCCGCGTGGACCGCGATCGAGTCCCAGGACCCGAGCTACCTGGGCCTCGCCGCCGAAGGCATGGTCGAGAGCTACAAGGCCCTGGGCCAGCTGGGCGAGGGCCTCGCGCTGCTGCGCGGCCTGCAGCATCGCTATCCGGGCCTGGACCTCCTCAACGTGGTCTACCAGGCCACCGCCGAGCAGGAGGGCGACGAGGCGGCGTGGCGGCTGGTGCGTGACGAGGTGCGCCGCAATCCCACGCTCGTGGGCCTGGACCGCATGATCGACGCCGAGCTGCTGCGCTCGCCCCCCGAGCGCCGGCAGGACCTGCAGCTCATGAAGAACCTCGTGCACTCCCACGCCCAGGCGCTCGCCGTGTATCTCTGCGCCAACTGCGGCTTCAAGGCGCGCCAGTTCTTCTGGCAATGCCCCGCGTGCGGCGGATGGGAGACGTTCGCGCCGCGGCGCACCGCGGAGCTCGACAGCCCCGGACGCCACCTGGCGAGGATGCAGATTGGACAATAAGCGGATCATCGTGCCCCTCGACGTGCCGGACGCGCCGAGCGCCCTCGCCCTGGCCGCGCGCCTCGACCCGAAGCTCTGCCGCGTGAAGGTCGGCAAGGAGCTCTTCGTCGCCGCCGGTCCCGCGGTGGTGGGAAGCCTGCAGGAGCGCGGCTTCGAAGTCTTCCTCGACCTCAAGTTCCACGACATTCCCAACACCGTCGCGGGCGCCTGCCGCTCCGCGGCGCGGCTCGGGGTATGGATGATGGACGTGCACGCGGGCGGCGGTGCGGCGATGATGCGCGCCGCCCGCGAAGCGATCGCCCAAGTGGCGCGCCCGCCGCTGCTCATCGCCGTGACGATCCTCACCAGCCTCGACGACGCCGACATGGCCGCCATCGGCTTCTCCGGCTCCGCGCTCGACAGCGCCGTGCGCCTCGCGCGGCTCGCGCGGGAGTGCGGCCTGGACGGGGCGGTGACCTCGGCGCACGAGGCCCGGGCGATCCGCGCGGCCACGGGCGAGGATTTCCTGCTGGTCACGCCCGGCATCCGGCTGCCTTCATCGGGCCACGACGACCAGGCGCGCGTGGTCACGCCGCGCGAGGCGGTGCGAGAGGGCGCCGATTACCTCGTGATCGGCCGCTCCATCACCCATTCCCCCGATCCAGCGGACACGCTCGAGGCGGTGCGCCAGTCGCTCTCCGAAGGAATTCCCGGATGAAAGTGAGCATCATCGGAACCGGCTACGTGGGGCTCGTCACGGGCGCCTGCCTCGCGGACGTGGGCAACCACGTGCTCTGCCTCGACGTGGACGAGCGCAAGATCGCCATGCTCCAGCGCGGCGAGATCCCGATCTTCGAGCCGGGGCTCGCGGAGGTCGTGCGGGCGAACGCGGCGGGCGGCCGGCTCGCCTTCACCACCGACGCGCGCGAAAGCGCGCTCTACGCGCGCCTGCAGATGATCGCGGTGGGCACGCCGCCGGGCGAGGACGGCTCCGCGGACCTGCAGTACGTGCTCGGCGCCGCCCGCGCCATCGCGCGGCACATGGACGGGCCGCGCATCATCGTCGACAAGTCCACGGTCCCCGTCGGGACCGCCGACAAGGTGCGCGACGCGGTGGCCGGGGTCCTCGCCGAGCGCGGCGCGAGCCATCGGTTCTCGATGGTCTCCAACCCCGAGTTCCTCAAGGAAGGCGCCGCCGTCGAGGACTTCATGCGCCCCGACCGCATCGTGATCGGCGCGGAGGACCCCGAGGCGATCGCGGCGATGCGCGAACTCTACGGGCCGTTCCAGCGCAACCACGAGCGCCTGCAGGTGATGGACATCCGCTCGGCGGAGCTCACCAAGTACGCCGCCAACGCGATGCTCGCCACGCGAATCTCGTTCATGAACGAGCTGGCGCTCCTCGCCGAGAAGCTGGGCGCCGACATCGAGCACGTGCGCATCGGCATCGGATCCGATCCGCGCATCGGCTACCACTTCCTCTACCCGGGCGCGGGCTACGGCGGCTCGTGCTTC